>CACYHJ010000186.1 GCA_902774165.1 Oscillospiraceae bacterium | reverse complement strand
GGATCCGCAGTAGTCATATAAAACGGATTTAACAATCACAAATCCGTCCGAATCCGCAAGATTTTTACAACCGATAAATGCGGTATCCCCGATGCTTCTGACACTGGCCGGAATTATAATATTACTTAGATTCTCACAGCCATAAAATGCCCCTTCTCCTATGATTGTGACACTGTCGGGTATATTTACACTTTGTAAACTTATGCACCTGAAAAAAGCATAATCTCCAATACTTGTGACATTGTCGGGAATCATTACACTTTGCAGTTTTTCACATCCTTCAAATACAAAAGCTTCAATACTTAAAGCATTTTTCGGTATCGTCACGCTTTGTAAATCATTATTGCAAAAAGCATTATTATCAATGAATGTAATGCTGTCAGGGAGAGCAATGCTTTTCAAGCTGCACGCAAAAAACGCAGAATGCCCAATTTTTTTGACGCTGTCGGGGATAGTTACACTTTGTAAGTTCTCACATCCCACGAACGCATCATCTTCGATGCTTGTTACACCTTCCGGGATTGTTATACTTTGCAGACTATTGCAAATGCCAAATGCTTTTTTTTCAATGATTGCAACGCTGTCCGGGAGTGTCACGTGCTTCAAATTTGCACAGTCGTAAAATGCTCTTTCTCCTATGATTGCAACGCCGTTTGGAATCGTTACAAAAGAATTGGTTCCTATATACTTTTTTAATATAATGCTTTCAATTACAAAATCTTTTAGATTTTCCATAATCATTTCCATCATTTCCATGTTAAATTGTGTTGGTTGTCATTTGACCGAACTATCGTTCATACGTCACTCAATCGAAAACTTCTATCCATTCACCTGTCACGCTGCATTTGATGATAGACCGCTGGGATTTGCCCCACATCACACAATTCGGATTCGTGCAGGTAAACCCAGTGTCTAAAGAGGAACCGTTTGCAGTCAGACGATTTCCCGAAGTTTCCCCGTTTTGCGTCGTACCGCAGGTTTCGCATTTCCATTTATACGTGAACTCACCGGTCAGGCTGTCGAACCACGTCACGACCGCGCCCGACTCCGCGTAAATAAAATAGGTCTCGACGTATTCCTGATGCGATTGCCTTGCGGTTGTTTCCGTTGATACCTCCGGAGATTGCGTCTGTTGGGCGTCGGTCACCGGGAGTTCGGTCTGACTGTTTTGGTTCGATGCAGGCGATTCTTTTTCACCGGTTTTGGCACAAGAACATAAAGAAAACAGAAGTGTTAAAGCGATTACAAGAGCGATGATTTTTTTCATTTTAATTAATCCTTTCTTTCCTTATTTTGTATAAAAGATTATTTTTTTACGAAACCATTTCGGTCAAATCATTATTCATTGACAGTTTTGGTTTTTCTCTGCTGCTTCCAAAACCCTGCGACGTAAGAATATCCGTTCCGTTTCATAAAAGGCAATAATAGAATATTGGCAATGTCACCAGACCGCAATAAATCAAGAATTCTTTCTTCCGAAGGGATTGTTTTGCAAGTACGTCCGATTTGATCCAAAAAAGACATAAATACGGGGATGACAGCACCTTCAAATCGCAACCTGTCAAAAATTATTTCTTTCAGCTCCTGTTCAAGAACAGCCCATTCTTCCTGAATCCGGTGTGCATTCAGACTATCTGAATGTATATCGCCATACCAGTCCGCATCATCTGCATCTATAGTAGCTTCAATATATGCGTTATAAGCGGACGAATAAGCTTTTGCTAGATCGTTTTCTGTTTGATGAGTGGTTAACCAATTGCTAACATCTTGTGGCGTTAGATGAGTATCCATTTCTTTTCAATTCTCTTTCTTTGATCGATAGTCTTTTAAAAATCCCATTTTTAATGTAGAAACATATGTGTTGCTCATAGATTCCATCTCTTTTCATACATAGAATTCTTCCATCGTGTCAAGGCACAGACAGCCAAGGCGGCCGCCCCAGGCGGCGGCGCAGTCGATGGCGATATGGCCGCAGCCCTGCCAGATCTTCCCGAAAAACGCCGTGTCGATCACGTGGGTGGGAGTATGTCCGGTAATAAACCGGGCGTTGTCGCCGTAGCGGACGGTATAATCCGGCTCGCCCCATATGAATTCCCGCAGGGTCACACTGTGGATATCAAGGCCCGGGCGGTAGTCCGGCAGCGTGTGGGACAGATGAAACCGCTGTCCGCTCACCGTGATCTCCTCATACACCGAAAAGCTTTCGATATAATCCACCAGCGCCGCCTGCGTTTCTCCCGGCAGCGCCCGGAACGCCGCCGCGGTGGGCTCGCCGTCGGACAGCATCCACAGGCAATACGCGCGCCGTTTGCGCAATATCTCTTCTGACGCGCCGGCCCGGAACAGCTTCAGGCTCGACAGCGCCAGTGATTCGTGGTTCCCGATGATGGGGATCACGTTTTTTCTGCCCATCATATCCAAAAGAATTCTGATCCCGTCCGGTCCCCGGTCTATCACGTCGCCGAGGATATACAGCGTATCGCCGTCCCCGAAGCCGATCTTCTCCAACATCTGCACGTATTTGTCATAGCACCCGTGCAGGTCGCTCATGACGTAGGTCATTCACTTTGCTCCTCATATTTCAGTTTGTCAAGATTCCAATGAACCGGGATCGACCCAGTCGGACCGTAACGGTTCTTTGCAACGATCAGTTCGTTTTTGTCATTCAATTTCGATTCTTCGCTATAATACGATTTGCGGAAAGGAAAAATTACGATGTCCGCATCCTGTTCAATGGAGCCGGGTTCTCTGAGGTCTGCCAGCTGAGGCTTGTACGACGCGCCTTTGCCTCTACCTTCTGTGCTTCTTGAAAGCTGGGCGCACACAACTACTGGAACATTGAGGCTTTTGGTCATAAGCTTCAGGTCTCTGGTGATCTCGGTGAGCTCCTGAACCCTTTTGTCCTTCCTTTTTGTCGAGTGCATCAGCTGAAGATAATCAACAAAAACCGCATCGCATTTTGCAAGAGAGTGTATCTTTCCTGTAATATAAGGAACGTCGGCATTCGCGTGATCGTCGATATGCAGTGTTTTGTATCCGTGGATCGAACCGGACTGCTTTTCAAGGATCCTGATTAAACTGTCTTTTGACATTTCCAAAGAGTAAAAACAGACGGATTTCCCAACCGCGGCGATATTTCCCGCGAGCTGCAGCGCGAGGCTTGTTTTTCCCATGCCGGGACGCGCTGCGATCACGGTGAGCGAGCCGCGGCGCAAGCCGCCGCCCAGCATCTTATCAAGAGAAGAGATCCCGGTCGGGAATGTGCCGATTTTCAGAAAGTCAGATTCCTTGTACGGCATTTCATCAAGGTCGATCATCTCGTCTGTGTCGATCATTTTGTCTTTTTCCATCTTCGTTTTTCCTTTCTTTGTTTTTACCTGTCGGACAGGCGTATTACCGTTCCGCAATACAATAAATACCACTTCCGATGGGGCGTTTTCGGGGCACGGCTTATTTTCCGTTCAGCATATCTGCCATATAGCGGTCCATCTGCTGCTGGGCAAAGGCGGCGTCCTGTTTGTTACCGCGCATTTCGGCGTTTGCTTTCATCTGCGCCCAGTATTGGTATCTCTTTTTCGCCTGCGAGTCGTTTGCGGCGATCATATCCGCGAACGACTTATCCATCTGTCCCTGCGCGCGCGCCGCGTCCTGCGGCCGCCCCGTCATAACCGCGCCGGCTTTTAACTGCGCCTGACGCTGATACTCTTTTTTTGCCTCTGAATTCCCCGGGGATATCATATCCGCAAAAGATTTATCCATCTGTCCCTGCGCGCGCGCCGCGTCCTGTTGCCGTCCGGTCATGACCGCGCCGGCTTTATAGCCCGCCTGCCGTTTATAATTCTCCGCTGCCGCTCCGCGTGTATGCGATTCGGACACGCTGCCGCCCGATTCCGCGCGGTTTCCGGAGCTGCCGGCAGCCGACAAAACGAGGATCGCACCAAAGAACAGCACCAGCGTCGGCACGCACAGCAGCTTCAGCAGCATTCGCAGCCATCGGTTCCCGACGAGCTCGCCCGCGACGAGCAGACCGCTCACGACGGAGATCATCGCCAGCGCGACCGTTTTCACCGTTCCCGATTGCTTGACGAGCTTTTCGTCACCGCTGTACAGAGAGCGGACGTGCACCTTCAGCGCGATATCCTCGACGTCCTTTCCGGTCAGCGCTTCGTAAAACGACGCGTTTCGTCCGTCCTTCTCCGCCAAGATCCGTTTCGTTAGGACGTGCTCGGTCTCCCAGCCGGACGTTCCGCCGAAGGAACAAACCGCGGACCCACAGACGATATCCAGATCATATTTCGTGATCCGGTTCGAAGACGCATTTATAATGAAGATCAGAAGATCGATTTTGCCGTCCGCCTCCGTTTTCAGCTCCGCTTCCGCCGTAATGTAATCGGGATCGCGCCAGATCAGCGGCTTTGAAAACCAGTCTTTTATCCCGTCCCACCCGACGAAAATCAGCAGGAACGCCGCAAGCAATACGGCGACGGCGCCCACGGCGACGTTCTCCTGCGTTTTGGTAAGCTCTGTTATTCCTTTGAAATGTTTTTTTTCCATTTTTATCGCTCCTTTTATTGCGTAAGACGGGCTGATTCCGTCGATTCCCCGCACCCTTTATAATCGTGTGAAAAATAAGTTTGGTCCGATTTCCGGCGGAATTTACAAATTGTTTACACGGTTATTCGCCGCCCTTCCGGAATCAATATACCGGAACCGATGCGGCGAAATCGGGACATGCGCCGCAATATGATATTTACAGCGGGAACCGTCCGGACGGAGCGAAATAATTTAAAAGAATAAACCGCGCGGACCAAACTCGGGCGGCTTCTGCGATTATAAAACACAGGGAACATTCAGAAGGAGAAAAACGATGGAACATTTCACACACTTACACATTTACACAGGCTACACGATAGGCAAGGGCATCTGCGATATTGCACTCGCTCGCGGGGTATACGTTGGGAAGAGCCGATCTCGCACGCCGGGCGATCGCTAAAAAAATTTCGGAGGTACTCAAACAGCAAAGAGAGATTTTTGTTTATGGCAGCAACGGCGAGGATGGCCTGCCCGCCTGTGACGGCTGCCTGAATCGCGGGATCGACGAAGACGTCGCCAACGCTGTGTTTGACGATATCGAGAAGCATTGCCCCTATGCGTTCAACAAATCCCACGCCATTTCCTACGCGCTGCTCGCTTACCAAACGGCGTACCTCAAATGCCATTACCCGGAGGAATGGGAAGCGGCGATTGAGAAAACGTCAAAAGCTGACTATTAAGCAGACAAAACAAACCGCCGCCGGGGTATTTCCCAGCGGCAGAATAGAATAATTATAAAATTAAATATCGTAAGATATGATATTAGTTCTTGATATATATATGCGCCATTAAATCCTTCATTATGAAGCTAGAGATGCCAGTTCTTTTTCCACATCCAAATATGCAATTGATGATTTATTAAGTGAAATTAAGAAGAGAAATGCCGCTGGTGAAAGAACGATGATTGTTACTTCCAAGTGTATTTTTGCATTAAATCCGAGCTCGGTTTCTGTCCCTTGCCGGATACTGGGCGAATTAATGTGAATGATGAAGACTATTTGTCTAATAAGCTGCTTTACCGTGACGTAAGAAATTATGCCATCGGTCACGGCTGCGCTGCCGATTGGAAAGAGGAAAACGGTAAAATCAATCAGAAAGGAATGATGCTATGAA
>CACYHJ010000185.1 GCA_902774165.1 Oscillospiraceae bacterium | reverse complement strand
CCTTTGAAACCCTGCGTTCCCTGCGGCTGAAGGACAGAGACGGCAAGCGCGGCAGGATCGACCTTCTGATGCCCTCGCTGGAGGAGTACATCCTGATCTGCAAGAAATATGAGAAAAAAGCGGTCCTCGAGCTGAAGAACCGCATGACCCGCGAGCAGAACCTCGACATCGCCGCCAAGATCAAAGAATGGGGCTATCTGGACGAGACGATTTTCATCTCCTTCGAGCTTGAAAACCTGATCGACATCCGCTCCGCCTATCCCGACCAGACCGTGCAGTTCCTGGACGACAAATATTCCGACGAGACCATCGACAAGCTGGCCCAGCTGAAAATGGACTTTGACGTGGAGTGGTGCACCCTTTCAAAGGAAGCGATCGAATACGCCCATTCCAAGGGTGTGAAGATCAACTGCTGGACCTGCGACGACCCCGCCGAGGCGGAGAAGCTTGTGGGCTGGGGCATCGACTTCATCACCTCCAACATCCTCGAATGATCCGCAGATGAAGAACGCGATCCGGTGGGCGGCGATCGGCGACTCGTTCACCTATCTCAACGATCACCCAGACGAGACGGGATTGCGCGTCTCAAAGGGATATCTGACGCGCATCCGCGACGCGCTGCCGCAGCTCCGGCTCAACAATATCGGCATCAACGGTTCGGATTTTGAATGCTGGACGCGGCAGGAGCTCCCCTTCGCAGACCTGTATACCGTCCTGCTGGGCACCAACGACTGGCACGGCGGCGGCCCGTTCGGGTCCGTCGGCAGCTTCCGCGCCCGGTCCGACGGGGACCTTGCCGGCAGGCTCGGCATCCTGCTCGACCGGATCCGGCAGGCGAACCAGAACGCGAAGATCGTCGTCGGCACGCCCGTGCCCCGGGGGGATTTTGTGTACATTCTCGACCCCTTCAACAACGCCCGGGGAAGCTGGGCGCCGGAGCGGGACAAGAGCACCGGGGAAGAGGTCTTCCTGCGGGACGCAGCGGACCTGATCCTCGCCTGCTGCGCTGGGGAAGCCGTGCCCTGCATCGACCTGTACTCCGAGGCGGGCTTCACGCAGGAGAACGCCGTCCGCTTCAAACGCGTGAAATGCGCGGACGGATACAAAGATCTGCCGTATCCGGATTATTGCGGGCTTCCCTTTGACCCGAAGAACGACGAATACCCGTACCCGCCCGAGGCGATCGGCATGACTTACGACGGTCTGCATCCCTCCGACGAGGGCAATGCGCGCATCGCCGCGCTGTTTGTCGACAGGATCCGGGAGGTTCTGGGGAGCTGACGGCAAATGGGTTTTCTCCGGAAGCCTCATTTTGAACAGAACAAAGAACCGCTCGTTTTGTGCGAGCGGTTCTTTACTTGCGAAGGTTTTACTGCTGTACGGAAAGTGTCGTCAGCGTGCAACGTCAAACGCTTCCGTCACGTGGAGATCCAGAGATCCGTCGTCTTTGAAAGAATACGGAATCTTGACGGAATTATCCGAATTGGAATACGAGATGATAACATATCCCTTCTTTACGGAGTACGTGCCGCCGTTATTGGCGATCGCCGTTGTCAACTGAAATCTGTTCGGTGCAAAAAACTCCAGTTGATAGGTAATACTGTTAACGAAGAAGCTCCAGCGATAGCCGTTGATGGATGATTTCACGGTGTCGGTAAGAGCGTCGTCCGCATCCTCCATTTTCCGCTGTTCTTCTTTGAAGCCCTCGGGATCCACCGTTTTCGCCAGCTCCTCCTGCGAGGCAAACGTTTTTAGACTGTCGGAAAGACAGCGAAGTTTTTCCGTTTCGGGTATCTCATTGCAGCTGAAAGTAAACACGTTGCCGGGGTTGAGCTCATTCGCCGGAATTTTAAACGTACCGAGGACTTTTAATTCTGTCCCGGAAAACACATCTTCGATATATGAGGAATAATAATATGAATTCATAGCGTAATTTGCACCGGGGATATGTTCCGCAAAATACTGATTCGTATCATTTACCGATAACTTGATTGTCTTATCCGATACACTCAGATTCTGATCGGAGGTCTTTACCGTATACGCAAGATACACCAAACGCAGGGCTTCGTTATTATTGTCCCGGTAACCTTCGTTTACATACATTCCGTCAATCGTAATATACGCGGTTTCTGTCACTTCTTTCGGCGATACCGTAACGCTGCATACAGCATAAACCGTATCTTTTACGCTGACGGAGATATCTGCCGTGCCTTCGCTCACAGCGGTGACAAGACCTTGATCGTCCACTGCGGCGACCGATGGATCAGAACTTGACCATTCCAGCGAAGACTGAGCTTCTGCGGGAACAACGGTGCAGGCGATTTGATAAGTGTCGCCGATAATGATTGTTTGCTCGGTTTCTTTCAATGAGACTGATTCGATTTTAACGCCGCAGGATGACAGGCATACAAGCAGTGAAACAAGGGAAATGAATAAAAGCAGTTTTTTCATAACGGATCCTTTCTTTCTGTTATTTGGAGTGGGATGGATGTGCGCGCGGCGCTGTGAAGTCGAAAGCGCTTCCGCATTTCGACTCGACACATGCGGTGCGGACGGTTATATTGTAGCGAATAAAGAAACAAAAAACAATCCGACGGGAACGAAATCGCGGATTTCGGGAACGAAATGATAAAATCGGGCATTTTATAATGGTCTTTGCGGCGCAACAGCCTTTTGTCAGTTTCATTCATACGGCACTCAGCTCTTCTGGATCTCCTGCAAACGCCGCAGATTCGTCTGTCGGAATGACAGGACGTGCAAAGGGTTGATCGCAGCCCCTATTTTTATATATTGTTATTGAAAATAAATAATCGTTGGTATATAATATAGATGTATCAATTCGGAAAGGAATGTTTATTTATGGCAGAATTTTTACTTTCCGCCTTTGCCGACGAGGCGGGCGGCGGTCTTGAGGACCAGATCAGGGCGCTCAGAGAGAACGGATTTACCCATATCGAGCCCAGAGGCCTCGATCACGGCAATATCTCCGAGTACACCGCCGAGCAGTGCCGCGAGGTCAGAAAGATCCTCGACGACAACGGCATCGGCATTTCGGCGCTCGGCTCGCCGTTCGGCAAGATCAACATCAAGGACGATTTTGCGCCCCATTTCGACCTGTTCAAGCGCAGCGTGGAGAACGCCTGCATCCTGGGCGCGGAGCGCATCCGCATGTTCAGCTTCTATTTTGACGAGGGCGACGATTACGCCGCGTACCGCGACGAGGTGATGGAGCGGCTCGACCGCTTTGCGACCGAATCCCTGAAAAGCGGCGTGTGGTGCTGCCACGAAAACGAAAAAGGCATCTACGGCGATATTGACGACCGGTGCCTTGACATCCTGACGACCTTCGAGGGCAAAATCAAGGGCGTGTTCGACCCGGCGAACTTCATCCAGTGCGGCGTGCAGATCCTGCCTGCTTATGAGAAGCTGGAAAAGTACATCGACTATATGCACGTCAAGGACTGCATCTTCGCCACCGGCAAGGTGGTTCCCGCCGGCAAGGGCGAGGGACATCTGCCCGAGCTTCTGAAGCTCTTTGCGAAGAAGGACGGCAAGCGCTTTCTGACCCTTGAGCCCCATCTGAAGGTCTTCGACGGCCTGAAGAACCTGGAGCAGGAGGGCGGCACCGCCGAACAGATCAAAGAGGATTACACCTATCCCACCAATCGCGCGGCGTTCGACGCGGCGGCAAGCGCATTGAAAGCGCTGTTATAAACAGCGCTTTCAATGCGAATGTACAATGGATAATGGATAATGGATAATGAATTTTCCATTTTCCATTGTACATTATCCATTAAAAAACGGAGGTTTTTATCATGTTCGTACATTCCAATTTACAGGGCCGCGTGGCGGTCGTTACCGGCGGCGGCGGAGTTCTCTGCAGCGGCTTTGCGAAGGATCTGGCGGCGCAGGGCATGAAGGTCGCGGTGCTGGATATCAACGCGGACGCGGCGAATAAGGTCGCGGACGAGATCAAAGCCGCAGGCGGCGAGGCAATCGGCGTGGCCTGCAACGTGCTGGAGACCGCAAGCCTTGAGGCGGCGAGAAAGACCGTCAACGAAACATTCGGCAAATGCGACCTGCTGCTCAACGGCGCGGGCGGCAACAACCCGAAGGGCACCACCTCGAAGGACACGCTGGAGCTTTCCGACCTGGAGAACAAGGTTGAGGGCGTGAAGACCTTCTTCGACCTGCAGCCCGACGGCATCCAGTTCGTGTTCAATCTCAACATTCTCGGCCCGCTGCTGACCACCCAGGTCTTCGCGGTCGATATGGTGGGCAGGGAGAACACCTGCATCATCAACGTCTCCTCGATGAACGCCTACAAGCCCCTGACGCGCATCCCCGCGTATTCGGCGGCCAAGGCGGGCGTCTCGAACATGACCCAGTGGATGGCGGTGCATTTCGCCGACGTGGGCATCCGCGTCAACGCCATCGCGCCGGGCTTCTTCTCCACCAATCAGAACAAGACCCTGCTGTATAACCCGGACGGCTCCCTTTCCGCCCGTTCCGAAAAGATCATCTCCCACACCCCCCTGCGCCGTTTCGGCACCACGGACGACCTGACCGGCTCGCTGCTGTTCCTGGCGGACGAGACCTATTCCGCGTTCGTCACCGGCGTGATCATTCCCATCGACGGCGGCTTCTCCGCCTACGCCGGTGTGTGATATAACGCAGGCGCTTGACGTATATAAGACAGTCCTGCTGGCGGTACAGGGCGCGGTGAACGGCGCGCCGGAATGCGGGAGCGCTTACGCTCCGTTTGACGGGGATCGCGTTCTTCTGAACGCGGTTCTTGCGGCGGATCTGCATACCGACGGCAACACTTTCCGCGACAGGAACGTGAATCTTACGAAAATTTTTTCCGGCATTTCAAAAACTGGCGCGCCGCTTGACGCGCTTGTTTTTGCAGGCGACAACACCAATTCCGCAGCAGAATGCGAGTACGTGAACCTGCGTGGGATGCTGGCGCTGAACCGTCGTTTTGCCCGGGTGATCCCGGCGATGGGGAACCATGATTCCGGCGGCACCAGCGTGGGCACTGCGGGCGAAAAGCCCTTTTCCGTCGCGTCGGCGCGGCACCGGGCGTTTCTGCGACACTGCGGGATCGAAAGCGAAGAAAACCGGTTTTCCGTCCGGGTGAAGGGCTTTGCGTTCATAGCCCTCGGCACCGAGGAAATGCTGCAGGACAACGCATATCTGTCGCCCACGCAGCTCGCGTGGCTGGACGGGGAGCTGTCCGCGGCGGAAAAATCGCGGATCGCTTTCGTGATCGGTCATCAGCCGCCCGCCGGGATCAACGGCGCGGAGAAGGTCGATACGGGCCTCGGCGAACAGTCCGACGCGGTGATGCGCATATTGCAGATGCACGCGGACGCGGGGCTGACGGTTCTGTATATCAGCGGCCATATGCACGCGGATTTTTCGGAAAAAAGCTTTGAAAACCCGCATCAACGCCTGTATTTTCTCAACCTGCCCTCGCTTCTTTATTCCGGCGGTCACGGTGCAGTGCTGGAGGTCTATCCCGACCGCGCGCTGATCCGCCCCCGCGATTTTCTCAAAGGCGAGTGGATGGGAGGATACAGCGTCAAATACTGATTTGCCGAGCCGCCTTCGGCGGCATATCGAGTCGAACTTGTTCGACATATCGAGTCGGGACGTTAAGAAAACAGTCCGGTGGACTGTTTTTAGTCTCGACCGTCGCAGCTATGCTG
>CACYHJ010000184.1 GCA_902774165.1 Oscillospiraceae bacterium | reverse complement strand
CACTGAATATAAAGTTTCATCCTCTAAAACGGCGCGTCGCTTGCGACCGCACCGAAATTCCGAATTCCGAATTCCGAATTCCGAATTCATGTCGAGGTCAAAGACCTCGACAAATTCAGTATTTGTCAATCAATTCCTTCAGCCGGTCTTTCGCCCACGCGATCTCCTTATCGACCGCAGCGGGGGCGGCGCCGCCGGCGCTGGTGCGCTTCGCGACGCAGACCTCCATGTCGATGGCGCCGAACAGATCCGCGTCGAATTTGTCGCAGAAGGTCCGGTATTCCTCCAGCGTCAGCTCCTCCAGCGTCTTGCCGTTTTCGACGCAGAAGCCCACGATCTCGCCGGTGATCTTATAGGCGGTGCGGAAGGGCAGGCCCTTCGTCACAAGATAATCCGCGCAGTCGGTGGCGTTGATAAAGCCCTTCGCCGCGGCGGAGCGCATATTCTTTTCGATCACCCGCATGGTGGCGAGCATCGGCGTGAAGACCCGCAGACACTGCTCCGCGGTATCGCAGGCGTCGAAAACGCCCTCCTTGTCCTCCTGCATATCCTTATTGTACGCAAGGGGGATGCCCTTCATCACCGTGAGGATCGACACAAGGTCCCCGTAGACCCTGCCGGTCTTGCCGCGTACCAGCTCGGCGATATCCGGGTTCTTCTTCTGCGGCATGATGCTTGAGCCGGTGGAATAGGCGTCGTCCAGCTCGATAAATTTGAACTCCCAGGAGCACCAGAGAATGATCTCCTCCGAAAAGCGGGAGAGGTGCATCATCACCGTCGACAGCGCACTCGCCAGCTCGATGATGTGGTCCCGGTCAGAGACGCCGTCGATGCTGTTCTCCGAAATGCCGTCGAAGCCCAGAAGCTGCGCTTCGTAATACCGGTCGGTGTCGAAGCCGGTGCCCGCGAGGGCGCAGGAGCCCAGAGGCGAGACGTTCATGCGTTTGCGGCAGTCGCCCAGGCGGTCAAGATCCCGCAGGAACATCATCTCATAGGCCATCAGCTGATGCCCGAAGGTGATCGGCTGCGCCCGCTGCAGATGGGTGTAGCCGGGCATGATGACGGCGCGGTTTTTCTCCGCGAGGGTCAGTATCTCCTCGCAGAGGGCCGCAATCAGTTCGCGGATCGTGTCAATCCGGTCCCGCAGATAAAGGCGGATATCCACCGCCACCTGATCGTTGCGGGAACGGGCGGTGTGCAGTTTTCTTCCCGCGTCGCCGATGCGTGCGGTCAGCTCCGCCTCCACAAAGGAGTGGATATCCTCCGCCGCCGGGTCGATCGCCAGCGTCCCCGCGTCGATCTCCGCGCGGATCTCCTTGAGCGTTTTTTGTATCAGCTCCGCCTCGTCGGGCGTGATGATTCCCTGTTTGCCCAGCATCGCCGCGTGGGCGACCGAGCCCTCGATATCCTGCCGGTACATACGGGAATCGAATCGGATCGAGGAATTGAAGTCGTTCACCTCCGCGTCCAGCGCCTTGGTGAACCGGCCGGTCCATAATTTTTCCATATGTGTTTCCTTTGTTGGTTAGTGATAAATACTGATTTATCGGGCTCTGCCCGACAAATCAAATGAATAATGTATAATGAATAATGAATAATTTCGGAAAAGCGCTTCGCGCCTTTTTATTGTAGATGTCAAAGTTTTGAGTGTCTGGTAAAAGAATAGACGCTATTGATTTAATTGTTTCAGTTCTCATAGATTTGACAAAATATATAATGGGGTAAGGGGCGGAGCCCCTTCATCAATTTTTCATTATTCATTATTCATTATTCATTGCAAATACTGATTTGCGGGGCGCAGAGCGCCCCGACAAATCAGTATTTGCCCAGCTTCGCCCGGACTTTAATGGGCAATCCGAACAGATTGATGAAGCCCCTGGAATCGGTCTGGTCGTAAACGTCGTCCTCGTCGAAGGTGGCGATCTCCTCGCTGTAAAGCGAATAGGGGGAGGTGACGGAGGAGAGGATGATATTGCCCTTGTAGAGCTTGAGCTTCACCTCGCCCGTCACGGTCTCCTGCGTCTTGTCGACGAACGCGGAAAGGGACTCGCGCAGGGGCGTGAACCACTGGCCGAAATAGACAAGCTCCGCAAATTTCTTCGAAACGAGCTCTTTATAGTGCTGGGTGTCGCGGTCGAGGGTGATGGTCTCCAGCATTTCGTGCGCCTTGTAAAGGATCGTGCCGCCGGGGGTCTCGTAGAGCCCGCGGGACTTCATGCCCACAAGACGGTTCTCCACCACGTCGAACAGGCCCACGCCGTTGCGGCCGCCGATCTCGTTGAGCGTCGCGACGATGGTGGCCGGGGAGAGCTTTTCGCCGTTGACGGCAACCGGCTCGCCCTTTTCAAAGCTGATGGTAACGATCTCCGGCTTGTCCGGCGCCTGCTCGGGCGATACGCCCATCTCAAGGAAGCCGGGCTTGTTGTACTGCGGCTCGTTGGCGGGATCCTCCAGATCCAGCCCTTCGTGGCTCAGGTGCCACAGGTTCTTATCCTTGGAATAGTTGGTCTCGCGGTTGATCTTGAGGGGGATATTGTGCGCCTCGGCGTAGTCGATCTCCTCGCTGCGGGACTTGATATCCCACTCGCGCCAGGGGGCGATGATCTTCATATCGGGGGCGAAGGCCTTGATGGTCAGCTCAAAACGCACCTGATCGTTGCCCTTGCCGGTGCAGCCGTGGCAGATGGCATCCGCGCCTTCGGCCTTGGCGATCTCCACGATCCGCTTCGCAATGGCGGGGCGGGCGAAGGCGGTGCCCAGAAGATACCCTTCGTAGGTCGCGCCTGCCTTGAGGGTCGGCCAGACGTAATCGTGGATGAATTCCTCTTTCAGGTCCTCAATGTAGAGCTTGGACGCGCCGGTTTTGAGCGCCTTTTCCTCAAGGCCGTCCAGCTCGGTGCCCTGCCCCACGTCGCCGGAGACCGCGATAACCTCGCAGTTGTCGTAGTTCTCCTTCAGCCAGGGGATGATGATCGAGGTGTCAAGGCCGCCGGAATAGGCGAGCACGACTTTTTTGATTTTCTTTTCCATATTGTGTTCCTCCCGCTAATAATTTTCTTTTATCGGATAAACATACAGTTTACTGTATATTTATTATATATCTCCCGCATGAAATGTCAAGAGGGGCAAATTTTTTTCCCGAAAAAAACACGGAATCAGCGTGCGTAAATATTCCCCGGGAAAAATACGGGATCGGTACAGGTAAAATTTTTCCCGAAAAAAACTGCCGGAACTCTTGCTTTATTCTAAGGACAACAGTATAATATAATAATATCAATAATAGGGGTTGTATTGTTTTGTATTTCGGAGGATTGAAAATCGACCGCAAATGGACGGTCGTCGGCGTTCTTGTGATCCTCGCCGCGGTTTACGTTTTTCTCCTTGCGGCAAAGAACAAAAAAGACCCTCAGCTGCCGCCGGCCGAGCTTACGGACGAGAACGGCGAGGCCGTCGCGCCCGCCGCGCTGTACGGACAGGCGAACCTGCTGTTTTACTGCCGGGACGACCGGGACGCCGCTGTGCTTCTGAGCGTGGACGCGGATCTGACCGGCGGGCGGATCGCGGTCAGCGCCCTGCCGGACGATAAGGAATACGCCCTGAACGGGGTGCCCGTCACCATCGGCACGATCTACGCGGCGGGAGGGCTCGAGGGCGTCAAGGCCGCCGCCGGCGCGCGGTTCGGCGTTGATTACAGCCGGGCGGTCATCTGCACGCCCAGGCAGTTTATCAGCATCACCGAAGCGCTGGGGGACGTCACCGTGTTCGCGGGCGAAGAGGTCAATTACGCGGACGAATCCATCGCCGCCAACATCACCCCCGGCGAAAACACCCTGACGGGCGAGGAGCTTTACGTCTATCTGCGCAGCGGCGCCGAGGGCGAGGCGCTGTACCGTCTGCAGAGCGAAACCTTCGCCCTGATGCTCAAAGCCTATCTTACGCCCGAAAACATTGAGAACGGCGAGGAATTGTTCAACCGGATCGTCAATTCCTCCCAGACGGATATCACGGCTTACGACTACGCCGCCTGCGCGGACCGGCTCTCCGCTCTCGCGTCGTCGGATACGGTGATCTATATCGGAACCGGAATGATCGGAGAGGATGACAGCGCAGGATGAAAAAAATAATAGCCGCGCTGGCGGTCGTCGCCCTGCTGGCGGGCGGGATCTGGTTCTTCCGGGAAAAGATCGGCGGCGTCATCGGCGACAGCGGGATCCTGACCGTACTGGATCCGCCGCCCACCGTCGCGCGGGAAGAAGGCGCGCGGGAGCCGTTTTTCTATTCCCGCCTCTCGCCGGAGCAGAAGCTGGCGTACGACGAGATCCTGGCGGTGATCCGGGATTTTCCGGAAAAAATCCGGGTCAGCAGGATCGACGAAGACGATTTCAATCTGGTGCATCACGCGCTGGTTTACGACAACCCGGACCTGTTCTTCCTCTCCAACGCGGCGTATATGGAATTCCGTTCGCTGCACTGCTATTACCGGCCGGAATATCTCTGCGGGAAAGAGGAATACGACGCCCGTCTCGCTCAGGTGGAGGGGCTGAGGGATGAAATATTCCGTTCGATCCCAGAGGGGGCGGACGATTACACCAAAGAAAAGATCCTGCACGACGCGGTGATCTCCCGGTGCGAATACGGCGAGGGAACAAACGATTCCGACGTTTACGGCGCGCTGGTGGGCGGCCGCGCGGTGTGCGCCGGCTACGCGAAGGTTGTAAAATATCTGCTTGACAGTCTGGGAATCTATAATTACCTCGTGATCGGCGAGGCGGAGAACAGCCGCGGCAGGGAAAGCCATATGTGGAACACCGTTTACGTCGGCGGCGAGCCTTACTATCTCGACGTGACGTGGGACGACGGCGACAGCGGCGAGGACGCGGGCTACACCTTCTTCAACGTGACGCAGGCGGCCGTCGCGGCGTCACATTTCCCGGAGAACCCCGCAGACAGCGGCTGCGTTTTCACTTCGCAGAATTATTTTCTGCGGGAGGGGCTTTATTATGAGACCTGGGACGGCGACGTGCGGGACCGGATCGGGGAAGCGCTGACCGGGGCCGTCGCGCTGCGGAAAACCGGCTTCGACGCGGCGTTCGCGGATGCGGACGTGCGGAAAGCCGCCGTCGACGCGCTGATCCCCGGCCAGGAGATCTACGCGCTGTTCCGCGCCGCCGCGCAGCGGACGGGCGTTGAGATGCGGACGGATTTCATCAATTATTCCGTCAATGAGGAACGCAACGTGCTGCATATCGACCTGACGAAGAACTATGAGGGAAGCGATACCGATGGATAAAGAAAAAATAAAGCGCGCCGTGCGCGAGATCATTGAAGCGGTGGGCGAGGATCCGGACCGGGAGGGGCTTGCGGAAACGCCCCGCCGGGTGGCGGATATGTACGCGGAGGTCTTTTCCGGGCTGGAGGAGGATCCGAAGCAGTATCTGAAATTTTTCGACGTGGAGCAGAGCGACGAGATCGTCGTCGTGAAGGACATTCCCCTTTACTCCATGTGCGAGCATCATTTTCTGCCCTTTATCGGCAAGGCGCACATCGCATATATCCCGGGAGACGGCAAGGTGCTGGGGCTGTCGAAATTCGCCCGTATCGTCAAATGTTTCGCCTCCCGTCCCCAGCTGCAGGAGCGGCTGACGGCGCAGATCGCCGATTTCATCAATGAGGAAATGCATCCGCAGGGGGTCGCGGTGGTGATCGAGGCGGAGCACCTGT
>CACYHJ010000183.1 GCA_902774165.1 Oscillospiraceae bacterium | reverse complement strand
GAACTCATAAAGCTGCGCCTGCGACGAGATAAAACGGAAATCCGGATATTCGTCCATCAGATGGCTCATGGAGGCGAAGGTGCGGGCAGCCTTGTCCCGGGTCTGCCGGAGCCGCCAAAGCCACGCCACGTCGATGTGGCTGTGCCCGATGGCGGAGATTACCGCGTCGTCCGCGCCGGAGCCGAGAATCTGCTCCTCAATGAACGCGTTCGCGGCGGCAACGCTTTTTTTGAATTCGGGACCGTACGGCACGGTCAGGTCCAGCAGGTTGCACGCCGTTGTCAGCCCGTCGATCAGGCGGATCCGCGGCGCGTCGTCCGGCCCGTACAGGTTCGCGGCTTCCAGCAGATTGTGCAGATGGTAATACAGGCGTTTTACGTCCTTGTCGATCACGCGGATCTCCGAGTGCAGGAACATCCTGCCCCGGTAATCGTGGTCGTCGGAATAGGCGTTCAGGTGGATCTTCAGCTTTTCGCCGCCCACGGCGTTCTTCACCACGCGGATCTCACTGTGGTTTTCGTCCATGCCGGAGACGGGCCTGCCGTCGACGAAAAGGATAAACTGCGGCCGGGTGGAATTGGTCCAGCTGCCGTTGTCGGACGCCCAGACCGCGTAATAAACGTCGTTCCCCTTGAAACGCTCCGGGATATGGGCGACCTGCCGGAACCAGCAGTAAACCTCTCTGCCGCCCCAGAGCTCGTTGTCGCCGTCGAAATCGCGCCATTCGCCCTCTTTGAGGGCAGACGCCGGGTATTGCCCGTCCCGGATCTGAAACGCGGAGCAGGGCTCCCTGTCGGTGATCAGATACCGCGCGCGCAGCTCCTCCTTGATGGCGCCGACCCGTTTGGAAAGCATGAAGCGCTCCGAGTTTTTATCCACAAAAGGTTCAATATCAAAAAAAGCCATAAATCTACCTCCGCAGTGAAATATATATCATATTTTACAATATGCGAAGGTATATTTCAAGAGTTTTTGTTAAAAATACGCTTTAGCCGAACAAGCCCTTCCATCCTCCGGGTTTCGGCTCCTTTTTCTTTTGCGGCGGGATTTCGCAGCAGATCAGGATGGTCTCGTCGCCGATCACGGAGATGTCTTTCCATGAAAACCGGAGATCCTCGTCGCTTTTCCCGACGCCGAACATTTTATGCCTGCCGAAGATGACCATCCGCGTGATCATCCCGGTCTCTGTGTCAAATTCGATATCGCTGATCCGCCCGAGCATTTTTCCGCAGCCGATCTCGATCACGTCCTTTTCGCAAAGCTCCGTAATACTGCAATTCATTCGGATTCACCTCGCAAAATGTATATGCCGCGGCGTCCGGATTAAGAATCTGTGAAAATAACTTGCAATTGACAGGTTTATCGTTTATAATTATCGTAAATACATATAATCTTGTAAAATGCGAGGGTTATGCTATGTTATCGGAAGAACAACTGTCGGTCTTGCGCGAGATACAGGACGTTGAGCTGAAGATCCTTCTGGAGCTGGACCGGATCTGTTCCAAATATGATATCAAATACTCCCTGAGCGGCGGCACGCTTCTGGGGGCGATCCGGCATAAGGATTTCATCCCCTGGGACGACGATATCGACATCGACGTGAAGCGGGAGGATTTCTATCGGCTGCTCCGACTGCTGCCCTCCGAGCTGGGCGAGGATTTTACCTTTGTGAATTACGATGAATTCGGGGAGAATTTCTGCGATTTCATCCCGCGCATCTTCTACAATAACTGCAAGGTCGTCAATTCCTTCAGCCTCGACGGCGGAAAGACCAATATGGCGGGCGACAGCCGGATGGACAAGATCTTTATCGAGCTGTACTGCCTGCACGACACCCGCAGGGGCATCGTCGTCAACACGCAGATCTTCCTCGTGAAGACGATCTACGGCATGGCGATGGCCCACAGAAACGGCATGACGCCCTCTACCCGTTATTCCGAGCTGCAGAAGGCGGAGGTCGGGTTCCTTCGTACGATCGGCAAGCACATTCCCATGCGGGTGCTGACGAAAATGTACGAAAAAACCGTGAATTTCGTCAAGACCGGCAGGGGCAACGCCTATTTCAAGCCCTCGGTGCCGCTCTGGGTGCAGAAAAACAACGTCTTCCCGAAGGACTGGTTCGACGAGTTTGTGCGCGTGCCGGTGCGGGAGTATATGATTTACGCGCCGCGCAATTATCTCAACATGCTGGAATCTCTTTACGGCGACTGGCAGAAGCTGCCGCCGGAGAAAAACCGGAAGCCCGACCACTTCAAACTGGAGGGCGTGGAGATCTGGTGAATTGCAGTGGACAGTGGACAGTGGACAGTGAATCGCCTTGCAAGTCACATCCCAATCTCACAAAAGGAGAGAATCTTATGAATATCGCCATGATCATGTCCGGCGGCGTCGGCAGACGGTTCGGCGCGCCGATCCCCAAACAATATACGAAGCTCAAAGGCCGTCCCGTGATCGATTACGTGATCGAGACCTGCAAGAAGTCGAAAAAGACCGACAAGATCCTGATCGTCATCGATAAGCAGTGCATGAAGTATTCCGAGATGCTCTCCGATCCGGATCTGGACTTCGCGCCCAACGGCAAGGAACGCCTCGACTCGGTCAAGAACGGATTCGATTATATCAAATCCCATTACGACTGCGCGAAGGTCGTGATTCTCGACGCGGTGGCGCCCTTTGTTTATCCCGAGCTGATCGATGATTACTTCGACAAGCTGGGCGAATACGACGCGGTCATCACGGCGCAGAAGATCACCGGCGCGCTGGGCAACGTCAACTTCGACCCGCTGGACCGGGAGCAGTATTATATGACCCAGTCTCCCGAAGGGTTCCTGTTTGACGAGATCTATTCTGTGCTCGATACCCATTTTCCCAGTCAGGAGCTGGCGTGGCAGCTTCCGCGGGAGACGAAGAAATACCTGAATTTCGATTTCAAAAACAATCTGAAGCTTACATATGATTTTGAGCTGCAGTACGCCGAATATTATATGGATTATCTCAAATCCAGAAATCTCGGCACCAGCGCGCGGTTTATCGATAAGACGCGCTTTATCACTGAGGGCCTTCGGTATTTCCTTCTGCGTCTGCGCCCCGAGGAGACCGAGGCGTGGCTCGACCGCGTGGCGGAGGAGTATAACCGCCTGAGCGAAAAATGGGGTCTTGGGTCTTTTATCCCGTCTCAGAGCTCCCGTTACGGCCTCGTCCTGTTCACGAAAAGCGACAAATACGGCGACTGCGTCGTGAAATTTATTCCCGAATTTGTGGGCAGATATCAGACGGAGGTGGAATCCTACCGCGAGCTTTCCAAAGGGTATATGTGCGAGCTGTACGATACCGACGACCGGGCCGGCGCGCTGCTGCTCAAGCGCATTTCCCCGGCGAAATACGCGGATTTCAACGACAATATCCGCCTGACCGAGTTTTTCGACAACGTGGACCGCACGATCCGCCCCGTCAAGGCGCTGGAAAATCCGGCGAGATTTCTGGATTATTATGCGGATCTGAAACAGAAGCTGGCGGATCTGGACGCGGCGCCCTTCTGCCGCAGAGAGATCGGTGAGAATCTGGAGCATGCGATCGATCTTTACGATCAGTATTTCTCCGACGTGCCGCTTTATCTCTGCCACGGCGACCTGCATTCCTATAATATCCTTCTGGACGAAGATCGGTATGAGGCGGTGGACCCCATCGGCGTTCGCGCGCCCAGAGAGCTGGAATTCGTCCGGTTTATCCGCAATGATATTCTCAATATCCGCTCCTTCGGCATGCGGGAACGCCTGGATCTTCTGCTCTCGTATTTCTCACGCTGGGCGGGGCGCAAGAGCCTTCTTCTGTTCCTTTATATCGACACGGTCTACGTGACCTATAACTGCACGTTTGAGCACCCCACTGACGAGCAGACGCGGTATAACCTCAAGCTCATCAACGTGATCCGCCGGCAGATCGAGCAGAATATGATGGAGTAACCGAGGATTTCCGCCCGGCGGAAATCCGTCGGTTGCTCCAATGGATAATGAATAACGGATAATGAATCATTTCGGACGGGGCTCTTCTCGCCTGCCGGCTCGGTCGGTGCTTCTACGGCAAAGCCGTAGAGATCGGTCTCGGCTCCAGCCTCGGTCGATGTTTCTGACTTCGTCAGAGGTTGCCACCGGCAACCAGCAACACCGGCGATCCGCACCCCCGTACCCCGATCAGATTACGACAGTCGGGCTCACGGCAGGATACCCGGCACCCAACCCCCGGCACCAAACAACCAGCAACCAGCAACCAGCAACGAACAACCAGCAACGGAGGCGCCTTCATGGCAGACAGAAAAAAATACGCGCATATCGCGTCGGATATGATCTTCAGCATCGCGGGCGTCGTCGTGATGAACGCGGTGATCCAGCTTTTTATTTATCCCTCGTTCAACCGCACGCTGGGAAAAGATCGATACGGCGACGCCATCACGGTTATGTCCATGGTCGCGGTGGTCGGCATCGGCTTCGGCATCGGGCTGAACTATTCCCGCATGGTCATGAGCGCAAAAAAAAGGGACGTGAAGGGGGATTATAATATCTTCCTGCTGATCGCCTGGGCGCTGTGCGTCCCCGCCGCGTTCCTGACAGTCAAGGTCTTCCTGAGCGAATATACGACGACGGAACTGATCTATATCATCATCCTGATGATCGTCACCGTTACGCGCTATTACAGCGACGCGGAATACAAGCTGAATATGAATTTCAAGCGGTATTTCGTGTTTTATCTCTGCATCACCCTCGGCTACTGTGCCGGCATGCCGATCTTCTTCAAAACAGGCAACTGGTTCGCGCCGCTGATCATCGGCGAGATCGCCGCCAGCGCCTATACCGCCATCCGCGGCAGACTGTATAAGGACGGGCTTCTGCGCCCGAGCGAATACTTCCGCGACGATCTCAGAAGCGGGTCGCTGCTCTCGCTCTCCTACGTGGCGGATACCCTGATCCAGAACGGCGACCGTCTGCTGCTGAGCCTTTTCTTCAAGGACGGCTCCATGGTCACCACGTTTTATAACGCCGCGCTGATCGGCAAGGTGATCGCGCTGCTGACCACCTCGCTCAACTCGGTGCTGATCGGTTATCTCTCGAAATTCGACGGCAAGCTGACGAAGAAGTTTTTCAACCTGATCGCCCTTGCGCTGATCGTCGTGGGCGTGGTCGCCACCGCGGGCTGCTTTGTCGTGTCGCACATTTTTATTAAACTGTTCTATCCCGATCTTTACGAGGCGTGCAGACCCTATTTTCTGATCGCCAACGCCGGGCAGGTGCTGTATTTTATCTCCAGCACCATTCTCGTCGTCGTTCTGCGCTTCGCGGCGGAGAAGTATCAGATGTACGTCAACGTGCTCTATGCGGTGATGTATCTCGCGATTGTGCCCGTAATGACGCTGAAATGGCAGATCTGGGGGCTCGCCGTGGGCATCCTGATCGTAAACCTTCTGAAGTATCTGATCGTATATGTGATCGGCATTACCCAACTCGGCAAACGGCTGAAGGAGCGCACGAACGAAGTGACCGACAAGCAGGATTTTGATGTGTTTGTGAGGTAAATACTGATTTATGCGCGAGAGCATAAATCAGTATTTACTCGTGTTTGCGTAGCAAACACATATCGAATGCCCGCTTGCGGGCATATATCGAGTTGACCGTAGGTCAACATATCGAATCGCCGCAAGGCGATATCTCGACAAAAATCTGTCGATATGCG
>CACYHJ010000182.1 GCA_902774165.1 Oscillospiraceae bacterium | reverse complement strand
AACAGTTCGCGCGTGTACGCCATTTTCTTTTCGTTGGCGAGACGGGCAAACTCTTCCTTAAGATACTCTTCGTAACTGGCGAGCGGTTCCGGCATTTCGGCGCCGGTGGCCATGGCGCGGTAAACCTGCAGCAGATCTTTATAGAAAACGGCGACCGCGGCTGCGTCCATGATCATGTGCGAGGTATTGAGATAGATGCCGAACCTGCCGTTGAAGCTTTTAAACAGAATAATGCGGAAATTCTCGCCCTTCAGGAATTTCACCGGTTTGCGGGCGTCTTTATTGAGAACCTTTTCCTGTTCTTCCTCGCTGGCAAAGGTCATCACCGGCACGTCTTCGAGGGTGTACTCCGGCAGGAAATACTGCCGGATATCGTCGCCGCTCTTGAAAAAGCGCAGGCGCATGCAGTCGTTGCGGCGGATTTCCTCATTGATCGCCTTTTTCATCAGATCGAAATCGATATTCGCCTTCAGCGTGACGGACGACGGGATCTGCAGCACCTCTTTGTGAATGCTGAATTTGATCATCAGCCACATGGTATTCTGCGAGGGGATCAGGTTATAAACGGGATAGGGTATCTTTTTAGCCATATTGTTATCCTTCCTTATGCATCAAAGAATCACACGGTCGAAGAAGAATTCCTTCTTCTTGTCGGAGTTCAGGATCGTAACCGGCTTGAGCTGATTGGTATCTCTGCCCATTTCCTGCAGCATATGCCGATATTCGTCGAAGGAACCGGGCCTGATGAAGTGCGCGTCCGCCTGCATCAGCGTATTGTTGACCCGGTAGCGGGCGTACTCAATGTTGTTCTCCTGCATTTTCTCGTCGAACGTCCGGGCGGCAAGCTCCCGCAGCTCTTCGTTGATCTGCGTTTTCTGATCCGTCTCGATCAGGACGATGTAATTCGGGGTCTCGGCCTCCATATTCCCGTAGACGCTGTAGCTCTGGTAATTGATGCCGGTTTCCTCACGGAAGGCGTTCATGGCGTTGTCGAGCATCAGCTGCGTCGTTTTTTCGTCGCAAAGGTTAAGCATGATATTCGCGCGGTACATAAACTTCACGATGGGCGCGTCATGATGGAAGCCGGTGACCTTAATCACGTCGCCCAATTTATAACGGTAGAAGCCGGAAAGGTTCGTGAGCAGCACCTCATATTCCTTGCCCTCCTGAACCTCGGTCATCAGCTTCGGGGTGTCGCCCTCCTCCGGGTCGCGGGGGATAAACTCGAAATAATTGCTCTTCGGCAGCATGACCGCGTCGTCCGCCTCCGGCGTCAGCGGGATCGCAAAATAACCCTCCGAAGCGCCGTATCCGAATTTATGCACCGGGATATTCTCGCCCACGTACCGTTTGATGCGCATGGCGTAGTCGGCAAGCGTTCCGCCCGCCATGCCGTAAGCCCAGCTGAGGTTTTTCCAGATGCGCGGGCCGATCGGGTCTTCAAAGCCCTTCGCAAATTCCTCGCGCAGGAACCGGGCGCGGCGCGGATCCGCCTTGACCTTCCGCTCGAGCGCTTTGCGCATTTTTTCCGGCAAAATGATTGATTCATCGATCGTACCGGCTTCGATATCGTCGCACAGGCGCTCCCAGTTGCTTTCAAGATACTGGAAAATCGCCACCGTCGACGGGAGCACAACCGCCCCGATGAAGCTGACCTCCGGGCAGGCGAGCGCAAAGCGAAGGATCAGATAATAGATATCGATCTTATCGGGATTCGGCGCAAAGATGATCTCGCGCGGGACGCAGGAATAAAACGGGAGAATGGATTTGAGCTTGCTGATGGGAATGCTCGCGCCGTCGCAGACCTTTTCGCCGTTGGGGAACCGGTGCTCCATAATAATCCAGGACATCATGCCCTTGGTCAGCGACATTCTTCTGCCCTGCGAACGGTAAAGCTTATCGACGCAGGCGACGGGGCCCAGAAAGCCCATGCAGTATACGTACCAGGAAGCTTTGGCGGAAATGGGAACGATTTTCGGCGTGCCGGAGCTGCCGGAGGTTTCCACGTAGCGGCGGATCTTCGCCGAGGTGATCAGATCGTGCTCGCCTTTGATCATGCGCTGCACGTATTCGTCATAATCCGCGTAGGTGCTGTAAGGCACCTTTTCACGGTATTCCTCCGGCGTGGTGATATGCGCAAAATCATATTTTTTGCCGTATTCCGTGTTCGCGTTATCCTTCATCAGCTTCTGCAGCAGTTTTTTCTGCGTCTCGCCGGCGTTTGAAGTGAAATGCTCGAACCCGCGGTAAACAAGTCTGCCGGAGATTACGCCGGCTTTCATAATGATCTTATCAAGACCCATAACGACACCTCTTAAATCAAAATCGGATATTACATAAACACATTGTAATTGAAAACGCGCAATTAGTCAATATCAGATTTTTTCAATTTGTATATTATTGAACATTATTTAAATGTTATGTATATTAAAATTACAAAAAACAGGAAATCCGACAGAAGATTGTGGCATTTTCTTGACATCATACCGGAATAGGTTTATAATCAGAATAAATCATACTGAAACGGAGAATAAGCAGAAATGAACACAACCAAAACTTTGATCGTCGGCGCGGGCGCGATCGGCGGCACGCTTGCGGCGCTGATGAGCACCGCGGGCTATCAGATTGACGTTCTTGAGGTCTTCCCCGGCGCCGCGGAAGAGATCGCGCAAAAGGGGCTTCATCTGACCGGAGCGCGGGGAGAAAAATACGCCTATCCCACTGTATACGCCGGCACGGAAGCGCTTGTGAAAAAATACGATTACGTGATCATCTGCGTGAAATATATGCACCTGAAAACGGTCGCGCAGAACATTCTCCCCTACACACACGAAAAAACGCTGATCGTCGGCATGCAGAACGGCATCTGCACCGCGGAGCTCGCCGAGATCGTCGGCAAAGACCGCGCGGTGGGCTGCATGATCGGGTTCGGCGCCACAAAGCACAGCTCGACGGAGATCGAAATGACCAGCGGCGGCGAAATGTTCATCGGCATGCTGGACGGCGGCACGACCCCGGAGCTGGAAACGCTCTGCAAGATGTACAACGCGGTTCTCAAGACCCAGATCACGCCGTGTCTGATCAACAAGCAGTATTCCAAGCTGATCATCAACTGCTGCATCAACGCCACGGCCGCCATCACAGGCAAAACGCTGGGCGAGATCCTTGACGACAAGCGCGCGCAGGATCTGTTCCTTGCCATCGCCCGCGAGGGAATGCATATCGCGAAGGCGCAGGGAATCAGCGTGCCGAAATACGGCCTTCTGCTGGATTACCGTCTGCTGATGCTCTCTGACGCGAAGTGGTACAACAGCGTCTGCAAGCTCGTGGTAAAGATTGTCGGCAAGGGAAAATACGCCTCGGTCAAGCCCTCGACGCTGCAATCGCTGCTGCGCGGCGAGAAGACCGAGATCGACATCTTCAACGGCTTCCTGGCGCGGGTCGCCAAGGAGAACGGCGTTGACGCGCCGGTCAATTCCCTGCTGACAAGCATGATCCGCGAGATCGAAAACGGGCAGCGCGAAATGAGCGCGGACAATCTCGACGAATTCAAAGACCTGATCTGACCATATTTCAGCCGGAACGGTTGATCACTGCACATGGCAGCCTTTGTCGCAAGGACAGAGGCTGTTTTTTTGCAACAGTATGATACGAAAAAATGCCGGAAATGACCCCGGCATTTGTTTCATATTGTCAGGCGATTCTGTGGCCCTCTGTGATCTGAATTCTGCCGACCACGGGCGCTTTGATCTCGCCGACAAAGGTATCCTCCTCGAACGTGAACGCGCCGGTCAGCTTTCTGCCGGGCAGCACGCTGATGGTGCCCTCGCCGGAGATGGTCTTGCCGTCGGCCTCTTCCACCAGGTTCATGAATTTGATTTTGGCGGTCCTGAGAGCGCCGGGAAGATCAACTTTGATTTTATACTCGCCGTTTTCATCCTCCGAAATGGTGAACTTGACCTCGCCGCGGGCGATTCTGACGTTGATTTTGCCAGCCCAGGTGCCGATTCCGATTTTTGCCATGATTTCTTTCCTCCCGAAAATTGATTATTTCTTATATTCTAACCCGATTTCAATGCCTCTGTCAAGGGCTTTCAGGTTCATTTCGAGCACGCCGGGCTTTTTATCCCTGAATTTTTCTTCCAGAGAAACCGCAAGAGTATCGCGGGAGACGATTCCCGTCGCGCCGATCAGGATCCCCAGCAGAATGATATTCGCGATTTTCGCGTTGCCGATCTCAAGGGCGATATCGTCCACGGGCGCGCAGATATAGGTCACGTCGTCCCGGTCGATCACCTCGCCGTCCACCTCAACGGGCAGCTTGACCCGGCTGGAATTCAGCAGCAGGATGCCGCCGCTTTTCACGTCCCAGACGAATTTTTTATACGCCTGCTCGTTCATCACGATCAGGTTGTCGCACATTCTCGGCAGCGGGGAGACGATAAAGTCGTCGTCCACCACGACCGTGCACTTGGCGCTGCCGCCGCGCTGCTCGGGGCCGTATTCCGGCAGATACGTCGCATGCTTGCCCATATCGATCGCCGTGTGCGCCAGCGTGATGCCGGCGCTCATGATGCCCTGTCCGCCGGAGCCGGAAAACACAAATGATTTTTTCATCACCCGTCAACCTCCGTATCCTTATAGATTCCCGGTTTGAAATAAGGGATCGTGTTGGTATTCATATACTCAAGGGTCTGAAGCGGCGACATTTTCCAGTTGGTCGGGCAGTTTGTCAGAAGCTCCACGAACGTAAAGCCCTTGCCTGCCAGCTGCAGCTGAAACGCCTTTTTGATGCCCTTGCGCGCGTCGTTGACGCCCTTCGGAGAATTGAGCGCGTATCTTGCGACGAAAACCGGCGCTTCCAGCGTCGAGATCAGCTCGCACATTTTCATCGGGTAGCCGGTCGTCTGCGGGTCTCTGCCGTAGACCGAGGTGGTGGTCTTCTGACCGATCAGCGTGGTGGGCGCCATCTGGCCGCCGGTCATGCCGTAGGTCTGGTTGTTCGCGAAGATCACGGTGAAATTTTCGCCTCTGTTGGCGGCGGACATAATCTCCGCAAGGCCGATGGCGCACAGGTCGCCGTCGCCCTGATAGGCGAACACAAGACGCTCCGGGTTGGTGCGCTTGATGCCGGTCGCCGCCGCCGGCGCTCTGCCGTGGGCGACGGAAAGGAAGTCCTGTCCCCAGTAAAGAATATTGAGCGCGGAACAGCCAACGGAGATCACGTTGAGCGAATTTTCCGCCTGGCCCAGCTCGTCGAGCACTTCGGCAACCAGCTTCGTCGCAAGCGAATGCATGCAGCCGGGGCAATAGCCGCTGGGAGCCTGCGCGATGGACTCCGGTCTTTTATAGGTCGCCATTATTCCTCACCTCCGCTGATAATCTCCTGAATCGCCTCGTAGACGCCCTCGTCGTCCAGCAGGCAGCCGCCGCTGCGGCCGTATTCGTACACCGGGCACCGGCCCTTGACCTGCAGTTCGATATCGTCGCGCATCTGCGCAGGGATCGTCATTTCAATGTCGATGATCGCTTTGACGCGGGAATAATCGAGACCGTCTATGCTCTTTTTCGGGAACGGGAACAGCGTGATCGGGCGGATCATGCCGATTTTGACGCCCTCGGAGCGCAGCTGCAGTACCGCCTCCTTGGACACGCGGGACGCGATGCCGTAAGCCACGACGACGTATTCCGCGTCGTCGACCATAAACTCCTCGACCTTGACGTCTTCCTCTTCCCAGGTTTT
>CACYHJ010000181.1 GCA_902774165.1 Oscillospiraceae bacterium | reverse complement strand
GCTCGGACGCGGAGAAGGCGTACGAGCTGCTGATCAACCTTTACGACGGCCAGGCGGCGGACGTTTATCTCGACCGCGCCGCGGCGTCGGCGGCGATGGAGGCCGCGAGGGCGTCGAAATGCGCCATGGCCTGCGCGCTGGCGGAGCGCTCCTGCGCGCTGAAGAATATCAAAATCGCTTACCGCAGCGCCTATACGGGCAAGGACGCGCGTTTTATGGAAGACGCGATCTGCCCCTGCCCGGCGGTGGATAAAAAAGACCTGATTGACGCGGCCTGCCACGGGGAAGAGGCGCTGATCGCCTATCTTGACACGGCGGGCTTTGCGGACGCGGCGGAGGCGCTTCGGGGGAGCGCGGCGGAATTCGAGAAATTCTGCGACGATTCCCTGAGCGCGCTGACGTATCCGGCCAAGATGATGAGCTTCGGCCCGGAGCCGCTGATCGCCTATTTCTTCGCAAAACAGACGGAGATCGGCAATCTTCGCATGATCCTGTCCTGCCGCCGGCTGAAGCTTTCCGGCGATAGGATCCGGCAGAGAGTGAGGAAACAGTATGTATGATATCGCAGTGATCGGCGACAGAGACAGCGTGGGCGGCTTCGCCGCGCTGGGGATGCACGTGGTCCCCGCCGAATCGCCGGAGGAAATACGCGCCGCGCTGCAGAAGATGACGCAGGGCAGCTTCGCGGTCGTCTATATCACCGAAGCGGCTGCCGCGGCGGCGCAGGATATCATCGACCGGTATCGCGACGAACCGCTGCCGGCGATCATCCCGATCCCGGGCGTGCGGGGCAATACCGGCGCGGGCATGCGGGCGGTGAGCCAGTCCGTGGAAAAGGCGGTCGGCTCCGACATATTATCAAAGTAAGTTACGAAAGAACGGTGAATCAATTGAGCATCGGAAAAACAGCAAAAATCGCCGGCCCGCTCGTTGTGGCGTCGGGCATGAGCGAATCGAATATGTACGACGTGGTGCGCGTCGGCGAGCTGGGTCTGATCGGTGAGATCATCGAGATGCGCGGCGACAGAGCGTCCGTTCAGGTGTATGAGGAGACCTCGGGCCTGGGCATCGGCGAACCGGTCGTCGGCACCGGCGAGCCCATGAGCGTCGAGCTGGGTCCCGGCCTGATCGGCAGCATCTTCGACGGCATTCAGCGGCCGCTTGACGACCTGATGCGCGTCTCGGGCAACAACCTTTCCCGCGGCGTGGACGTGGCGTCGCTGAAGCGCGACCGGGTGTGGCATTTCACGCCCGTCGCCAAGGTCGGCGATACCCTCACCGAGGGCGATATCGTCGGCGAGGTGCAGGAGAGCGCCACCGTGCTGCACAAGATCATGGTGCCGCCCGCAAAAGGCGGCAGGGTGCTTGAAATCCGGGAGGGCGACTTCACCGTCGCCGATACGGTCTACGTCCTTGAGGGCAAAAAGGGCGCGCGGGAGGAATTCACCCTCCTGCAGAAATGGCCTGTCCGCCGGGGCAGACCCTATGCGCGGAAGCTCTCGCCGGACCGCCCGCTGATCACCGGCCAGCGCGTGGTGGACTGCATGTTCCCCATCGCGAAGGGCGGCGTCGCGGCGATTCCCGGCCCCTTCGGCAGCGGCAAGACCGTGACGCAGCACCAGCTTGCGAAGTGGGCGGAGGCGGATATCGTCGTCTACATCGGCTGCGGCGAGCGCGGCAACGAGATGACCGACGTTCTCAACGAGTTCCCCGAGCTGATCGACCCCCATACCGGCAAATCCCTGATGGAGCGCACGGTGCTGATCGCCAACACCTCCGATATGCCCGTTGCGGCGCGTGAGGCTTCAATTTACACCGGCATCACCATCGCCGAATATTTCCGCGATATGGGCTACTCCGTCGCGCTGATGGCGGACTCCACCTCCCGCTGGGCGGAGGCGCTGCGCGAAATGTCCGGACGCCTTGAAGAAATGCCCGGCGAAGAGGGCTATCCCGCTTATCTGGGCAGCCGCCTCGCGCAGTTCTATGAGCGGGCGGGCAGAGTGATCTCCCTCGGCGCGGACGGCAGAGAGGGCACCCTCTCGGTCATCGGCGCGGTCTCGCCCCCCGGCGGCGATATTTCAGAGCCGGTTTCTCAGGCGACGCTGCGCATCGTCAAGGTCTTCTGGGGCCTGGACGCAAACCTTGCTTACAAGCGGCATTTCCCCGCCATCAACTGGCTGACCAGTTATTCGCTGTATACGGACGCGCTGGCGCCCTGGTTCGAGGAGAACGTCTCCGGGGACTGGATGGCGCTGCGCGGCAGGATGATGGGCCTTCTGCAGGAAGAGGCCGAGCTGGACGAGATCGTCAAGCTGGTCGGTATGGACGCGCTGTCCCCCGGCGACCGCCTCAAAATGGAAGCGGCCCGCTCGGTGCGCGAGGACTTTCTGCATCAGCTGGCGTTCCACGAGGTTGACACCTACACCAGCCTCAAAAAGCAGCTTTATATGATGCGCCTGATCCTCGACTATTACGACGAGTGCAGGAAGGCGCTGGATAAGGGCGCGGACATCGAGACCCTCGCCGCCCTGCCGGAACGGGAATCCGTCGGCCGTTTCAAATATACCCCCGAAGAAGAGATCGACGTGCGCTTTGAGCTCGTCATGAATAAACTGAACGCGCAGATCCGCGCGGCAGCCGAAAAGGAGGATGCCTGATGCCGAGAGAATACAGAACCATTCAGGAGGTCTCCGGCCCTCTGATGCTGGTGCGCGAGGTCGAAGACGTAAAATATAACGAGATCGGCGAGATCGAGCTGGAAAACGGCGAAAAACGCCGCTGCCGCGTGCTGGAGATCGACGGCACCAACGCTCTGGTGGAGCTGTTTGAAAGCTCCACAGGCATCAACCTGACCCAGAGCCGGGTGCGGTTCTCCGGCAAGCAGATGGAGCTGCCCGTCTCGCCCGATATCCTCGGCCGCGTGTTCGACGGCCTCGGCAGGCCTAAGGACGGCAAGCCGGAGATCATCGCCGAGAAGCGGCTGGACGTGAACGGCAGGCCCATCAATCCCGCGGCGCGGGAATATCCCAGCGAGTTCATCCAGACCGGCGTTTCCGCCATTGACGGTCTGAATACGCTGGTGCGCGGCCAGAAGCTGCCGATCTTCTCCGCCTCCGGCCTTCCCCACGCGAACCTTGCGGCGCAGATCGCCCGTCAGGCCCGCGTGCGCGGCACCGACGACGATTTCGCCGTGGTCTTCGCCGCCATGGGCATCACCTTCGAGGAAGCGGATTTCTTCGTCAAGAGCTTCCGCGAGACCGGCGCCATCGACCGTACCGTGGTGTTCACGAACCTGGCGGACGACCCCGCCGTCGAGCGGATCGCCACGCCGAAAATGGCGCTGACCGCCGCCGAATATCTGGCGTTCGACCTGGGCATGCACGTGCTGGTCATCCTGACGGATATCACCAACTACGCCGACGCGCTGCGCGAGATCTCCGCGGCGCGGAAGGAAGTGCCCGGCAGGCGCGGCTATCCCGGTTATATGTACACCGACCTTGCCTCGCTTTATGAGCGCGCGGGACGGCAGAAGGGCGTGAAGGGCAGCATCACCATGATCCCGATCCTCACCATGCCCGAGGACGACAAGACCCACCCGATCCCCGACCTGACCGGCTATATCACCGAGGGTCAGATCATCCTCAGCCGCGACCTTTATAGAAAGGGCGTCAACCCGCCCATCGACGTGCTGCCCTCGCTGTCCCGTCTGAAGGACAAGGGAATCGGCAAGGGGAAGACCCGCGAGGACCATTCCGACACCATGAACCAGCTCTTTTCCGCTTATGCCCGCGGCAAGGACGCCAAGGAGCTGATGGTCATTCTCGGCGACGCCGCCCTGACGGAGATCGACAAGAAATACGCGCAGTTCGCCGACGAGTTCGAGAAGGAATACGTCGCCCAGGGCTTCAATGCCGACCGCTCGATCGAGGATACCCTCGACATCGGCTGGAAGCTGCTGCGCATCCTGCCCAGAAGCGAGCTGAAGCGGATCAGGGATGAGCATCTGGAGAAGTACTACGATAAATACTGAGTTTGTCGGGATGTCGTGATTCGTGATTCGTGATTTGTGATTCGTTTCATAAACCCAGACGCAAAGCGTATCCTTGCGGTTCCCGAGTCACGAGTCACGAGTCACGAAGCAACGGCGCGTCAGCGCGACAAATCAGTATTTGCAGAATAAAGAAAAGGGGGCTCTTTTATGGCCATCCTGAACGTGAATCCCACCCGCATGGAGCTGACCCGGCTCAAGGGGAAGCTTGCCACGGCGCGGCGGGGACATAAGCTTTTAAAAGATAAGCGCGACGAGCTGATGCGCCGCTTCCTCGAGCTGGTGCGCGAGAACAAGGCGCTGCGCGCCGAGGTGGAGCAGGCGATCGCCGGGGCTGCCGAGCATATGGCGATCGCGGGGGCTTCCATGCCAAAATACGCGCTCGATACCGCCCTTGCCATGCCCAAACAGGGTCTTGCGCTGGAGGTGGAGACGAAGAACATTATGAGCGTGGACATCCCCGTTTACAGCCCGAAGTTCAAGACCGCGGGGGAGGGCGACATCTATTCCTACGGCTACGCGGAGACCTCCTGCGATCTGGACGCGGCGGTCAGGGCGCTGGCGGACGTGTTCCCGAAGATGCTGCGGTTGGCGGAGGTGGAGAAATCCTGCCAGATGATGGCGGCGGAGATCGAGCGCACCCGCAGACGCGTCAACGCCCTCGAGCACGTGATGATCCCCAATTACGCCGACACGATCCGCTTTATCACCATGAAGCTGGACGAGAACGAGCGAAGCTCCACTGCCCGCCTCATGAAGGTCAAGGATATGATGCTCGAACAGGCGCATCATTATAATCAATAATAAAACAACGGGGCAGGTCCCCGTTGTTTTGTTATTGAAAAGTGAACAGTGAAAAGTGAAATGTGAAATGTAAAGTGAACAGAAAGGATAGATTGATATGACAGAGCTTGAGGCGATCAGAGAACGCCATTCCGTGCGCGTTTTTAAGGATCTCCCTTTTGATCGGGCGACGGTCTCCGCGCTGCGCAAAGCGGCGGAGAAATGCAACAAAGAGGGCGGGATGCGCTTCCAGCTTATTGTGAACGAGCCGGAGGCGTTTCAGGCGGACCGGCAGAGCTACGGCAGTTTTCAGAATTGCAGAAATTATATCGCGCTCGTCGCGCCCCGGGGCAAAGACGAGCAGGTGGGTTACTACGGCGAAAAATTCGTCCTGGCTGCCCAGACGCTGGGCGTCAATTCCTGCTGGGTCGCGCTGACTTATAAAAAGGGAAAGACAGACGTGCGGGTCGGCGCGGGGGAGAAGCTTTATATGGTGATCGCCCTCGGGTACGGCGAGAACCACGGTCACGCCCGCAAATCAAAAGCGCCCGCAGACGTGAGCGATATCACCGACGACGCGCCGCAGTGGTACCGGGACGGCATCGAAGCCGCGCTGCTCGCGCCCACCGCGGTCAACCAGCAGAAATTCCGCTTTGAGCGGGACGGCGACGCCGTGACCGCGAAGGCCGGGTTCGGCGTTTACGCGAAGGTGGACCTGGGCATTGTGAAATATCACTTTGAGGTCGGGGCCGGGAAAGAGAATTTCCGCTGGGCGTGAGGTAAATTCTGATTTGTCGGGGTCTTCGACCCGACAAATCAAATGAATAATTAATAATGAATAATGAATAATTTCGGAAAAGCGCTTCGAAATGAATAATTAATAATGAATAATGAATAATTTCGGAAAAGCGCTTCGCGCCTTTTTATTGTAGATGTCAATATTTGTAAATGTCTGATGATAAAATTGACGCTATTGGCTTAATTGTTTTTTGTTTGCATATATTTGACAAAATATATAATGGGGTACGGGGTGAAACCCCGTCATCAATTATTCATTTTTCATTATTCATTATTCATTACAAATACTGATTTGCGGGCTGCGCAGCAGCCCGCAAATCAGTATTCGTCAATCCAATATCTTCCTGACAACGTCCTCAAGGCTTTCATCGTTGACCAGCTCGATGAGGCCCTCGTCGCAGGCGGCTGCGAATTTGCCGTCGATGGGGATGCGGGCGGTGCAGTCGATGCCGTACTGTTTCGCGATCTCCTCCAGACGGCTCTCGCCGTAGATATAATGTACGCCGCCGCACTCGGGACATCTGAAATAGGACATGTTCTCCACCACGGCCAGCACGGGAATATTCATCATACCGGCCATTCTGACCGCCTTCTCCACGATCATGGAGACAAGCTCCTGAGGACTGGTAACAATGATGATCCCGTCCACCGGCAGCGACTGGAACACGGTCAGCGGCACATCGCCGGTCCCGGGCGGCATGTCGATGAACATGATATCCTCGTCTTTCCAAACAGCGTCGGTCCAGAACTGTTTGACCGCGCCGGCGATCAGCGACCCGCGCCAGACAACAGGATCGTTCTCGTTCTCCAGCATCAGGTTGAGCGAAACGATGTCGATGCCCGTTTTGCTCTGCGCCGGGAAAAAGCCGATATCCGACCCCATGATCTTCTCGTGTACGCCGAAGGCCTGCGGGATCGACGGGCCGGTGATGTCCGCGTCGAGGATCGCGGTCTTTTTACCCTCACGCTGCGCCTGAACGGCAAGCAGGCTCGTGACGAGGGATTTACCCACGCCGCCCTTGCCGCTGACAACGGCGACGACTTTTTTGACGGAGCTGACCTCGTTCAGCTTCTCTTTTTCGATGCCCCCGGAACGGCTCGCGCAGTTCTGGGAGCAGGACGAACAATCGTGATCGCAGGTGCTCATAATACCCTTTTCCTCCGGAATAAAATGATTTGTAAATTCTGATTTGTCGAGGTGTTGGGCACACGGATTGTAGGGGCGGGCATGACCGCCCGCTTGCGTTCCGAGCCCCATCTCTTGTGGATGGGCGAGGAATGCAAAGAGGTTAAATTGTTGTTAAATATACAATTTCTCCGCCTCGCCACCCCCACCGCAAGGGTGGGGGTGCCTTCGCCGTCGAACGGGCGGTCATGCCCGCCCCTACAGTGCGAAGACCCCGACAAATCAGAATTTATTTGCTCGCAAACAGCGTGCACCCCATCCGCCTGTACTGCTCGATCTTCTCCCGCAGCAGGTCCGGGGTGACGCGGAAATAGGCGGCAAGGCAGTCGATGCACATGAATTCCTCGGCGCCGCGATTGACGAGCTTCTTCGTCAGCCCGATCTCGTCGCCGGTCACGAGCCTGCCGCACTGTTTACATTCCGCCATTAAAGGTCGACGACCTTCGCGCGGTAGACGACGCTGCAGTGGGCGTCCAGATCGCCGCAGACGGTGTTGTTCACCGGGCGGACCGTCTCGCCGGTCCAGCAGTCGGTCAGCTCCAGCGTCTTGCCGCAGCCCGCGTAGATCGCCAGGTCGTCCAGCAGGAAGGAGAACCCGCGGCGGCCGTCGGTGAGGTTGAACGCCGCGATGGCGATATCGCCGTTGTCGAGCATCTTCGCCATGACGGGCATATCCAGCTCATATTCCGCAAGCAGCGGCTCGTCGCCGTTTCTGACGGGACGGTATTCTCTGCGGCGGGTCAGGAAGAAGGGCTGGGAGTAATTGCCGTCCTGATTGATGCCGATGAGGATCTCGTTTTTGAGGGTCCTGAGGTTCTCTTCGTCGATTTTGCGAAGGTCGCAGCCGATGATCAGCGGCGAGCCCATGAACGCCCAGGAGGCGAAATGGGTGCGGTATTCGTCGTCGGTGCAGCCGGAGACCGCCACGTTGCCCTTGCCCTTCATGCCTACGATCAGCATGTCCATATCGTTGAAGCAGCCCTTACCGTTGTATTCGCAGACCTGGATCTGGGAACGGAGCAAATCGCGCATCGAGACCCAGGAATCGTTGATGTCGCCGGTGGAACGGAACGTGTGCGCGCCGGTTTCCTTGATCCAGGTCTTGGTGTTGTCCGCGCCCCAGGAGCAGGCCGCCAGCACGATATCCCTGCCGCTGTTGGCAAGCGCCATCGCCATTCTCTTATAGGAAACGTCGCCCGCGACGTAGCGGGGATGATAGCAGTAATCGTATTTGAGATAGTCGATTCCCCACTCGGCGAAGCACTTCGCGTCGATGAACTCGTGGTTGATCGAGCCGGGATAGCGGGCGCAGGTCATGGTGCCGGCGCAGGAATACATGCCTAATTTAAGGCCCTTGGAATGGACGTAATCCGCCACGTATTTCATCCCGTGGGGGAATTTTACGGGATCGGGCACGATCTCGTCCTTCTCGTTTCGCTCTCTCAGACTCCAGCAGTCGTCGATAATGACGTACTCATAGCCGCAGTCCTTCAGGCCGCTTTCGGCAATGTAGTCCGCGGTCTGCATGACGACCTCTTCGTTGATGTTCTCGCCGAAGGTGTTCCAGGAATTCCATCCCATGGGCGGTCTGTTTACTACCATAAAAATCATCTCCGTTATTTATTTTGTCCGCGCCGGGCGCGTATTTCACAACAAATCTATCACATTTCCACGAAAATGTCAACCGTATCATTGCCCCGCCGCCACGTCGGCGATCATCATCAGCGTGGCGCCGATGCAGAAACACAGTGTGCCGGTTTCCGTTTCGCCGTCCGCGCAGATTTCGGGGATCAGCTCGCCCACGACGACGAAGATCATCGCGCCCGCCGCGAAGGAGAGCACGTACGGCAGCGCCGGGACGCACAGCGAGAACGACGCGTAAGCGGCAAGCGCGGCGACCGGCTCCACCGCGCCGGACAGCACGCCGCCGGCAAAGGCTTTCCACCGCGCGACGCCCCGGGAGCGCAGCGGCAGGGAGATGATCGCCCCCTCGGGGAAATTCTGGATCGCGATCCCCAGCGCCAGCGCGAACGCGGAAGCGGCGGTGACGCCGGCGTTCCCCGCGCGAAGGCCGGCGTACGCCACACCCACCGCCATGCCCTCGGGAATATTATGCAGCACCACCGCCAGCATCATCTGAACGGACCCGGACGCATCACCCGCCGCGCGTGCGTCCGCCCGCATGACAAGTTTATTCAGCAGGAGCATGAAGCCGACGCCGACCCAGAAGCCCGCGGCGGAGGGGAGGAACCTGAGCCGCCCCATTGCCCCGCTCTGCTCAAGCGCGGGGATCAGAAGGCTCCAGACCGTCGACGCCGCCATCACGCCGGCGGCAAAGCCGTTCAGCGCCTTCCCCGTGCGCGCGCCCGCCTGCCGACGCATAAAAAACACGCACGCCGCGCCCGCGGACGTGCCGGCGAAAGGGATCAGGAACCCTGTCAGAAGCTGCAGCATCGGATACAATAACTCCTTCCGCGCGGCGCACGGCGGGGACGGTGGGATCCCGGAAACCGAAAACCGCTTTTTTCACAGCATATTCTTTTGCGGAGCAATTGTGAAAAAAACATTGAAAAAAGAAAATAATAATTGTATAATCATTTTCAGGTGATACTGATGAAAATTCTTTACCTGGGGAACAGCCTCACACTGCACGCGCCCGCCCCGGAGCTGGGATGGCACGGAAACTGGGGCATGGCGGCTTCCTCCCCCGAAAAAGACTACGTGCACGTGATGAACCGGCTGATTTCCCGCGCCGGGAAATTCATCGAATACCGCGTCGGGACCTGCGTCGACGCGGAACGGACGCCGGAGGATTTTTCGACGGACGAGCTGGATTCTTACGCGGAATTTGACCCCGAGCTCGTGATTCTCCGCATCGGGGAGAACGTGCCGGACGAAAAAGCCGGAGCATTCGGCGAGGTTTACGCAAAGATGATCCGTTATTTCCGGCAGAACACCCACGCCGCGGTCTACGCCGTCGGCTCCTTCCGGAAAAATGATCCGGCGGAGGAGGCGATGCGCCTT
>CACYHJ010000180.1 GCA_902774165.1 Oscillospiraceae bacterium | reverse complement strand
GGCGTATTCCTATCCCGCGCTGGATATCAACGCAAACGTCGCAGCCTACGCTGCGCAGGGCGTTGAAGCGGAAGTCGCGCTCGGTCCCGCCATAGTTGCCGGTCAGGGCGAGTCAGCCGCAAACTATACCGTTGTGCGTGTATTCGATCAATATCAGACGCTGCACACGCAGTTCAGCGCCTATCCCGCGACGGTACGGGGCGGCGTTCAGGTCGCCTCGGTGAAATGCGCGGACGGATTTTGCATCCTGACGGCTCCCTTTACGTCAAAAGAGGTCAAAAAGCTTCGGTGCTACGACGCGAATGGCGCGTTCCGATTCTCGGTTTCTCCATCCGGGAACGCTCCCTATGCGATCGCCTCCGGCGCTTTCCTCGGCGAAGAAGGTGTTTTCGCCGTGACCAGCAGAAACTGCAGTGAGAAAAAACGCGTGATCGAATTCTTCTCAGCGGCGGACGGCAGTCTGATTTCTTCCGAAAAGCTTCCCGTCCGGCTGTTCGCGGGCGTGCTGCTTTCGGCGGACCGCGTATCCGAGGACGGCGACGCGCTTCTGATCTATGCCGAAAACAATATCCTTGCTTACCGTTACGGCAGGGAAGGCCTTACAGAGCTGCCGCTTGCCGCGAAGCAGGTCAACGGCGTTTACGCATCCGCCTTCGGCGGTTATATGGCGACTTACGACGCGGACGAGATCAATCAAGCGTTCTCCGAAACAACGGAATATAAAGACGGCGGAGTGAAAACCGTCAACGTCGGCGCAAAGGAGAATCTTTTCGTCAGCACCGCCGCTGACGAGGGCGGCAAATATGTCAAAAAAGGGCAGTTCTGGCATACGCGCCTTGAATTTTCAACCGCGGCGCACAGCGACACGCGCCCGGGCGATACTGCATCGATCCGCAGAAACGATATTTCGTCCTTTACCGTAACGCCCGGACCGGACGTGCTTGAAAAATACAACACGCAGTATAATATGTGGGAGCCCTGCGCGACGCACCGCTGGAACAAGACCGCCGGCATGGGAAACCTGATCTCATACGTCGATCCCGATACGGGAACCTACGGTTACGCGACGCTTACAAAAGATAACGTGCGCTCGGATTACACCGAGTTCGACTCTTCCTATTTCAACGGCACTTACGCGCCGTTTATCGAGGCGATGGACCGATATAATTTCTGGACGCGCCGCACCTATCTGCAGGAACTGAGCAAGCTCTACCGCGACGCGCCGGAATACACCGTCGCCGTCTCGCCGGTACACGAGCACGAGATCGACTCCGGCAGCGGCTCCGTGGGCGATTACAATCCGCACATGATCGCGGGCTTCCGTCTGTATATGAAGGATCTTTACGGAACGATCGAAAACGTGAATAAAAAATTCGGCACTCCGTTTGCCTGCTTCGATGACCTTGACGCGCCGAGAAACGCCGGACGCGGCGCCTGGGACCGTTATCCCGGCTCAGGTTCCGACGTCAATGATTATTTCAATCAATGGACGATTTATAACCGCACGGCGGTCAGTCAATATCTTGTTGCGTCTTACAGAGAGGCGCTGCTCGCCGGGTTCCCGCCGGAGCTGATCAAGGCGCACCAGATTCCGGAGGGCGACGCCGTCGCGGGCTTCCTGGGCGAGGCGGATACGCGCATCTCTCCCGTCGACGTGGCGCTGGCGACCGGAACAGGCTACGGAGGAACGCGCTATTCCACATGGTTCCGCGATCCGAACTCCTTTATGTCTCTTGCGAAAAAATCCGGGCACAATAACGTCACCCTCGGCGAATACAGCGCGATGAATACCGACAAGTTTGAATCCTACCGGCAGCTGCGCTACCTTTTCAATAACGGCGTTATCTTCACGCACGTGATGAACTGGACCGGAGGCGCCCAGAACGGCGACAAAATGGATGCGGGCGAGAAATACGCCGTCGACCGTCTGATGAACGAAAACAGACCGAGAAGCGCTTCCTCCGGCGGCACCGATGATATCGTCGCTTATACCAATGGAGATACTTCGTTCAACATCGTTGAGATCGGCTCGAAGAAGTCAAGTCCCGGGCTCCTTAAATCCGTCAATGAAGACGGCTCTTTTGAGGGAACGGTATATCTTCAGCCCTTCCATGCCGCGGTGATCCCGGTCGATATCTCAAAGGGAGACCGTGCATCCGGCACGGGCAGGCTACGCTATGAGATCGGCGGCAAAAAGGACGCGAGGGGCAAAACCGTCGCGGGGATCAACTACGGCGACACGGTCGACCTGCGTTTCAATGCGAAACCCTGCGGGGACGAGCCCGGCACGGTCACGGTACAGGTCTGGCATGACGGCTTTGAGGACGCGGCCGCCGCTTATACGTTCGACGTGACGGGCGGCGAGGAAGAGTACCGTTACGCGTTTAAAAATCAGATCTTCCTGACTGGCTGCTCGATCACAGTGACGTATCGCGGCGTCGAGATCACGGATTCCGACGTAACGCTTCTTTATGAGCGCACCGCGCGCAAGTTCTTCGGCGAAACCTCGCCGCAGGCGCACAGGGGCGGCGTCAGTTTTGATATAATGCAATAAATTTAGATGAGGTAAATTATGGCACTTGTTACGTTAAAAGATCTTCTGCTGCGTGCGGAAGAAGAGAAAAAAGCCGTCGGCGCGTTCAGCGTCGGCAATATGGAAATGGTGATGGGCGCTGTCGCCGCTGCGGAGGACGCGGGGGAGCCGATCATCCTGCAGATTGCGGAAAAACGGCTGAAAAACTCGCCGCTGTCCCTGATGGCGCCGATGATGGTCTCCGCGGCGAAGCAATCGAGCGTTGATATCGCGGTACATCTCGATCACGGCCTGACGCTTGATTGCATCGACGCCGCTCTCTCATACGGCTTTACATCGGTGATGCTGGACGCATCACTGCTGCCCTTTGAGGAGAATATCGCCATGACTCAGAAAGTGATTGAAAAAGCTCGCGTCTTCGGCGCCTCCGTGGAATCGGAGCTTGGCGTGGTCGGCGGCAACGAGGGAGATACCGCCGAACATAAGATCCTTTGCACCGACCCAATGAGCGCGAAGATCTTCACTGATAAAACCGGTGTTGATGCTCTGGCTGTCGCCATCGGCAACGCACACGGGAATTATCCGGTCCTTCCTGAGCTGCGGTTCGACATTCTTGAACAGATCGACGACGTCGTTGAGATTCCGCTGGTGCTGCACGGCGGCACGGGCATTACGGACGATATGTTCCGCCGTGCGGTCTCTCTCGGCATCCGCAAGATCAACATCGCCACCGCCAGCTTCGATCATCTTGCGAAATATGCCAAAGCATATACCGACAGCGTTGATACACCGGATTATTTCACGCTTTCCGCTGAAATGGTCAAGGGTGTTTACGATAACGTGTCCAGGCATATCCGGGTTTTTTCTGGAAAGTAAGAAGACCGATCGCCCGTTCTCCGTTTGTCACGGTATTGTCACATAATCAGCTATATAATAATTTTTTAAAGGAGTTGTCTGCTATGAATTACGTAACCTTCGATCAGAGCAAAAAGTATGATCTGATCCTTCTGGGCAGAGTCGCTGTGGATCTCAATCCCGTTGACTACAACTGCCCGCTGGACGAAAGCACCACGTTCAAAAGATATCTGGGCGGTTCTCCCGCCAATATTGCCGTAGGTCTTTCCCGTCTGGGGAAGAAATGCGGCTTTTTCGCGCGCGTGTCCGATGATCAGCTGGGTACCTTCGTGACGAAGTATTTTGAAAAAGAGGGGATCGATACTTCCCACATCGTCCGCTGCGAAAACGGAGAGAAGATCGGTCTGACCTTCACCGAGATCAAGAGCCCCACCGAAAGCTCGATCCTGATGTACCGCAATATGGCGGCGGATCTCAAGCTGGATGTCTGCGATATCGACGAGGATTATATCAAGCAGGGCAAGGCGATCCTGATCTCCGGCACCGCGCTGGCGGAAAGCCCCTCCCGTGAGGCGGCGCTCAAGGCTGTCATGCTGGCAAAGCGCAACAATGTCCCGGTGATCTTCGATATCGACTACCGTTCCTATAACTGGAAAAACGAGGATGAAATCTCCATCTACTACGCGGCGGTCGCCCGCGAGGCAGAGATCATTCTCGGCTCCCGCGAAGAATACGACCTGACCGAGCGTCTGATCAAGCCCGGTATGAGCGACGCAGAGACCGCGGCCTACTGGCACGCGCAGAATGCGAAGATCGTGATCATCAAGCACGGTAAACAGGGCTCTACCGCATACACCTGCGACGGCCAGAGCTTCTCCATCAAGCCGTTCCCCATCAAGCTGCTCAAGAGCTTCGGCGGCGGCGACGGATACGCTTCCGCATTCCTTTACGGCCTGTTTGAGGGCTTGGAGATCATCGACGCGCTGGAGTTCGGCTCCGCGTCCGCATCTCTGCTGGTCGCCAGCCACGCCTGCTCGGAGGATATGCCTTCGGCGGAAAAGGTGAAGGAATTCATCAAAAAGGAAAAAGAGGAATACGGCGAAATGATCGCCAGAGGGTAAGCGCATGTTGGAATATCTCAATTACGATGAAAGCGGCAAAAAAGTCGTCTGTGAAATGAACGGCTTCCACGCCGATATGGGACAGAATATCTACGTCTATAAAATGAACGCCGGCGACAGCGTTTCCGTTCTTGAAGAAAATCTTGAAACGGCAGTTCTGCTGCTCTCCGGTGAGGTCGTCTTTGAGTGGGCGGGAGAGAAAAAGACCGGCAAACGCCGTGATCCCTTTGAAAAAGCCCCCTATTGTCTGCACGTGTGTAAGGGGACGGCGGTCACGGTGAGGGCTTCGGAGGACAGCGAGATTCTTGTTCAGCAGACGGATAACGACCGCGAGTTCGCTCCGGTGTTCTATACCCCGGATACCTGTCTTTATCAGGAGTTCGGTAAGGGACAGTGGGGCGGCGCGGGCCACCGCATCGTATCCACCATGTTCGACTACGACAACGCGCCTTATTCTAATATGGTTATGGGCGAGGTCTTCACCCAGCCCGGCAAATGGTCGAGCTATCCGCCGCATCATCACCCTCAGCCCGAGGTTTACTATTATATGTTCGATAAGCCCCAGGGCTTCGGCGCATGCTACAACGGCGACGACGTGTATAAAAGCACTCAGGGCTCTGCCTGCTATATCGAGCCGGGCAAATCCCATCAGCAGGCCGCTGCGCCGGGTGTCGACCTCAAACTGCTGCCCGGCAACGGTGGTTACAGTGAGCGGATGGGAGAGCCGGTCCTGCCAGCCGTGGGCGTTCAGCGTATCGGTGACCTGCTCCCTGGACATCCGGCCGACAGGGATGTCACCGAGCATGAGATTCGGGAAGGTGGTGTCCACTCCGTCGACGGACAGGACAAGAACCAGCGTGCCCCCGACAAGCAGGATCAGCACCAGAAGAACAGCGACAAGAAGAGTACGAAAAGCTTTCATGGTAAAACTCCGAAGAAAAAACTCATAAGTTTTCATACTATAGCACGTTCGGCGGAGTTCTTCAAGAGATTTGAAGCAAGATTCCCTGAAGATTGCGCACAGAAAGCGCTTGAAGAATCCCGCGCGCTGCGGTATGATAGTAAAAACGCCGATAGGAGATCAGTTACTATGCCAACTATGCCGATCGTTGTAGTGGGAAATGTGTTTGTGGATTTCAAAGGCTTCCCTGAAGGTGTGTTTGTACCCACAGGGAGAAACGCGGGCCGGGTGGAGATTGTCCACGGAGGAGTCGGACGGAACGTGGCAGAGGATATTGCCAACGTGGA
>CACYHJ010000179.1 GCA_902774165.1 Oscillospiraceae bacterium | reverse complement strand
ATCTCTTTATCTTCTTTTCCCTCGCGGGAATTTCTGCAGGCAGTGACCGCTGCCGCGACATATTCGGGGCGCTTCATCCGGCCCTCGATTTTGAGCGAGCAGACTCCGTCTTCCGCGAGCGCGGGAATTCTGTCAATCAGTGACAAATCCTTCAGGCTCAGGTTGTTTCCGCCCTTTGAATTGACGCCGAATTCGAGCCGGCACGGCTGGGCGCAGGCGCTGCTCTGTGACGCGCCGCGGGGCGAATTCCGCGTCTGTGAAGCGGATCCGGTGGAGCCTGTGCAGGAGCTGCGCGCGGTTTCGATCCGACCCGGACGGCTTCGCGACTATACCCCCCGGGACGACGTTCCCCGGATTGTCGTGCCCGAAGACGCGGCGGACGGCAGGACAGGATTTCTGTATGATTTCGGCCGGAACAACGCCGGGATCCCCCGTCTGCGCATCAGCGGCCGTCCGGGGCAGCGGGTCGTGCTGCAGTTCGGCGAGCTTCTTGCGGACGGCGAGCTTGACTACAACAACATTCTTTTTTATCCCGACGGCTTTTCGCAGCGGGACGTGTATATCTGCAGGGGCGGGGAAGAGGCGTTCGAGCCGCCGTTTACCTATCACGGCTTCCGTTACTGCCTTGTGACGGGCGTGGACGAAGCGCAGGCGACGCCGGAGCTGCTGACCTATCTTGTGTGTTCCTCCGCGAAAAAGGCGGGCGGCTTCTCCTGTTCTGACGAAACCGCCGACGCTCTGTATGCGATGTGCGACGCGTCCGACCGCTCGAATTTTTATTATTTCCCCACCGACTGCCCGCACCGGGAGAAGGTCGGCTGGACCGGAGACGCCGCCCTTTCGGCGGAGCATATGCTCATGACGCTGAACGTGGGCAAAAGCTTCAGGGAATGGATGCGAAGCATCCGGGCGGCGCAGCGGGAGAGCGGCGAGATCCCGGGCATGGTCCCCGCCTGCGACTGGCCCTACCAGTGGGGCGACGGCCCCGTGTGGGATTCCGCGCTGATCGTGATCCCCTATTACACCTATAAGTACACCGGCGACCGGGAGATCCTTTCGGAAAACGCCGACGCGATTCTGAAATATCTGCGGTACGCGGCGGGCAGACGGAACGAAAAGGGTCTGATCGACTACGGCCTCGGCGACTGGTGCCCCATCGGCGGCGTCGTAAAGCCCACGTTGGAATTCACGAGCAGCGTGACGCTGCTCTCCTGCGCGGATATGGCGGCGTTTATTTTCGGCGTTCTGGGAAAACCGGACGAAAAAGCCAATGCGCGGGGACTGTCAACCGAGCTTCGCGGGGCCGTCAGGACGCATCTGATCGACGAAAAGAACTGCGTCGCCGATACCGGCTGCCAGACGAGTCAGGCCATGGCGCTGTATTACGGCGTTTTTGACGAGTCGGAAAAAATGAGGGCGACGGAATATCTGATCCGCATCATCCGTGAAAACGGCGATTTCCTCGATACCGGCATCGTCGGCGCGCGGGTGATCTTCCACGTGCTGAGCGGCGCGGGGGAGAGCGAGCTTGCGTGGAAGATGATCACGCGGCGGGAATTCCCCTCCTACGGCGCGCTGATCGGCCTGGGCGAGACCACGCTGCCGGAGTTTTTCCGGCTTCCCGGCGAGGGGTATTGTTCCCACAATCACCACATGTACGGCGATATCAAGAACTGGTTCATCTCCTCGGTGGCGGGCCTGCGGTATAACCCGGATGGCACGGATCACAGCCGCGTTCTGGTGAAGCCTGCGTTCATCAAAGGCCTCGCCTTCGCCGAAGCTTTTTATGATTCCCCGGCGGGGAAAATCTTTGTTCGCTGGGACCGTAAAGGCGACGGCGCCGATCTGCGCGTCCGCACACCGGAGGGGATCTCCGCCGAAATCGTTCTGCCCGACGGTTCCCGTTTTTCCCATACCGGGAACAGGGTCTACCCGTATCGTCCTGCCCGGTAATATTCGCTTCCGGATACCGGCCGACAAGGATATGCTCATTTTGCGGAAAATCGCGGCGACGGGCCGCGCGGGTTGGATTGCGAACCGGGCTGTTTTTGTTTATGGAATGGACAATCTGATCTTTTTGTGTTAATATGAAACAAAACACACTTGCGAAAGGAAAAATATGAAAACATCGGTTCGTATGCTTGCGATTGTAGTGTTCTTTGTGCTGCTTCAGAACGGCGGCGGCCAGACCGCGTTCGACGGCGCAAAGGTCATACAGGAGGACCTGATGCTTGACAATCAGGCGCTGATCGAGTACGTTCAGAAAACGCTGAACGGCCGGATCGGCGACGAGTATGCGGACCCCTACGGGCAGGGCAGAAACGTGATCACGGGGCAGGCCGACTGAAGTGAAACAAGAACCGCTGTTCATTGAAACGGCGTTCCGTTTCGTGTCGCTGCCGGAAGGATTGATTGGAGGGAGTTGCAGATTTGCCGACGGTAAGAGAGCTTCAACTGGAAATGTACGATATCATGAAAGAGATCGTCGCCGTGTGCGACCGGCATCATCTGACGTATTATCTCTCGGGCGGGACGCTGCTGGGCGCGGTGCGGCACAAGGGATTTATCCCCTGGGATGACGATCTGGATCTGGAAATGCCCTGGCGGGATTATAAGAAGTTTATCCGATACGCGAAAAAGGAGCTGCCGGAGAACCTGTTTGTCCAGACGTATTACACCGATCCCGGCTACCCCAATTTCTTTCTGATGGTCCGGAAAAACGGCACCTGCGCTATGCCCGAGGCGGCAAAAGACCTGGACATCCATTGGGGCGTGGAGGTGGATATTTTTCCGCTGGTCGGCGTTTATAAACACCCCAGATTAAAACGGTTTCAGGAACGGAAAATGCGGCGCCTTTCCAAGATCCTTCTGATCGAGTACCGAAAGCACGCGGAACCGGAAGTGTTGAACAGCGATCCGTTCTACGCAAAGTATATGAAATACCCGGTTTGGCTGAGGATTCTGATCTGCAGGGCCCTGAGCTTCCTGCTGACGCGCAGCAGAAATCCCGAGGAGCTCGGAGTCGTAGACTACGGAATGAAATACCGTTATTCCGCGGAATGGTATAAAAAAACCGTAAAACTGGCGTTTGAGGATAGGGAATATAACGCTCCCGCGGCGTATCACGAGGTCCTTACGACGCTGTACGGGGATTATATGACCCCGCCGCCGGAAAGCGAACGGGGCGGCCATGAGCTGCTGATGGGCGATCTGATCTGGGATCTGCAGCGGGATTATTCCTATTATAAATAAAAAATAAACGTCGGCAGCCCGGCTGCCGACGCGGGTTTTCTCTATATTTCATTCAACGGCATAGGACGGATCGATGGAGATAAGCTCCTGAAAGCTGTCAATTTCCGCAACGGAATCCTTCTGCATTTCATAGACGCACAGGTCGTATTGCTCCGGGTAGCAGAACAGGGCGATATCATCCCAATAAATATCTTTATTTCCCTTTGAAAATTCTGCCTCGAGATGTCTGCGCAGCTTCTTCCCGTCTTCTTCCGTCCAGCGGCTGACGGAATACAGCTGCCAGCCGCCGCAGCCTCCGGTGCGGGAACATGAGACGATATGTCCGTCTTTGACGTCCAACAGCCATTCCGTCGTGGGACCTTCTGTCCGGACGGCGTTGTAGCCGGATAATGTGAAACGCCTGTTCAGGACCTCCGGTTGATGGATGATCTGGTCTCCGTCTAAAATCATACAGTTATACAGGTGCTCTCTTGCGACGTATAAGGACGCAATATTGTTCCACGAATCGTAGTAGGGGTTCTCGATCAGCGTCACGCCCGGGTACCGCTCCGGCAGGTCCCGGAACTGTTCTTTCAGATATCCGACGACAACGTAGATTTCTGTTATTTGGTTTTGATGAAGGGCGCCGATGACGGAATCAATCATCCGGACCCCGTTGACGGCGACCAGCGGCTTCGGCGTCGTCAGGGTAACGGGGCGCATGCGTTCGCCGGTTCCCGCAGCCAGAATGATCGCGCGTTCTGCGATATTCATAATACCGTCTCCTTTTTCTTTTCGAACAAATATGTGAAATACATTATATCATTTAAAAAAGCATATATCAATGCATTGTATGAATATTTTGTATTTTGATGAATCTCAACGCGGCTCCGACGGCGCAGGCTCCGCGGATAAAAACTGTCCTACGGGACGGTTTTTTGTCGAATTGGGTTGTATCTATCTTTTTTTTATGGTACAATAAGCTGTAATTATGCGTTCTTTGAGGATTGCTTCAACGGAGCGCCGATCCTCGGGATAAACGGAGGTATGAAAATGAAATGTCCCAAATGCGGCGGCGAGATCGCCTTTTACGATCTGCGGCCGAACTGCAGGCACTGCGGAGTCAATATCATGTATTACACGCAGGACGCGGGGCTGATGCGGGACGCGAAGCGGACGGAGCTGGAGGGCGCGGCGGCGCGCATGGTGATCGCCCGCATCAAGGCGGCGTTTATCGGCAGCAAGGCGGCGGTCGCGCGGCTGGTGTTCGTGCTGGCTGCCGTCGCGGCGCTGGTGATCCCCTTCGGCGGCGTCGGCTATACGATGCCGTTCTTTGACGGGAAGCTTTCCGTCGGCGTCATCGGCCTGATTCAGGCTTACGGCAGCGGGTTGCTTCTGCGCACGCCCCAGCTGCTGGGCAGCACGGTGGTCCCCGCGCAGACGCGCGCGGCGGTCGTTGCGGCGGGCGTGCTGGCGATCCTTGCGGTGCTGGACGTGCTGATCCTCGCGGCGTATCTGCTGAGCTTTCTGAATCTGACCGGAAGCGCGAAATTCATCAAAACCGTGTCGCTGATCGCGGCAGTCGCTGCGGCCGTGGGCCAGGGCGCGATCGTCGCGTTCAAATTTCTCACAAAGGACAGCGCCGCGGCGCACGTGACGCTGGGCTACGGCGCGGCCGCCGCCTTTGCGCTGTATCTTGTGCTGTACTTCCTCAACCGGCATATGATCAAAAAAGGCATTGAGCCGGTATACCGTGAAAACGACGTCAAACGCCGCGAGATGCTCAAAAAGGTGCGCGCCGGCGAGGTGGATCTCGATTCCCTGCCGCTGCCGGTCTTTGAGAGCGAGGAGGAGCGCGCCGAACGCATGAAAGCGCTGGAGGAGGCGCTGCGCGCGGAAGAGGAGGGCAAAGAGCTATGAGCAAGCCCATGACGAAAGGAAAGAAGATCGTTCTGGTGATCCTCGTGATCACCGTGCTGCTGGCGGCATGCTTCGGCTCCGTGGGCATCTACGCGAAACACGAGCTAAACAAGCCCCGTTTCACGATGCCGGAGGCGGAGCCGCAGCCCTCAAAAACGGCGCTGCCGAAGGGAAAAGCCGCGATTTACGCATACGTCAAAGAGATTTATGACGATACGGTCCGCGCGAAAAACGCCGAGATCAGCACGCACGCCGAGATCGGGCTGGACGCGGATCTGTCCGCGACGACCCTGCGCGCGGCGGATCAGGACGTCATCAACTTTATCAAAGACGGTGCGCGCGGCGCCGTGGCGGAGCTGTATCCGAGTCAGGACGGCGTGAATCTGCGCGATGCGAAGGACGTGCCGGCGTTTGACGTGCCGGAGGACGCCGTGCTGAAGGCCACGGCGGAGCAGGGCAAAAAAAATGACGACGGCGAGCTGACCGACGACGGGTTCTATTTCATTACCCTGACGGCGGACCCCGAAACCGTGGACGCTGAGGCGCTGCGCGACAGCGACGTTTACCGCGCCGTCATGGAAAAGCTTGCGGACGCCATGACGCTGCGCATCCCGGGCATCACGG
>CACYHJ010000178.1 GCA_902774165.1 Oscillospiraceae bacterium | reverse complement strand
CGGCGGGCGAATATATCGTGACCGTTTCGAGCCCGAAGCCGCTGGGATCCGGCGCGTAGTTCACGCTCTCGGAGGACGGAACGTTCCGGTTCTCGCTCGGGGTTGCGATCAGCTTTATGCCGAGTGGGGATTATACGATCGATCGGGACGGCACGCTCACACTGAACGGCATCGAAGACGTGAAATACGTTTTCACATGGAACGGCAAGGGATATGCGTACAATAAAGAGAAAAGCGGCGGCGACGGCTACGGGATCGGCCGTGAGATCGCGGACGGAACGGTGTTCGTCCCCGCGTCGGTCTTCGACGGCCACGTATTCTTCGACAGCGGCTCCGACGAGGCGAAGATCAAAATCGAGGAATGCACGCTGAAGGGCGATAAAAAGCAGGTCGCGTTCCGATTCATCAACAACAGCGATAAATCGCTGTTTTACGGCCTCGATCACCGGCTCTTCGTATTAACGAACGACGGAACGGACGCGGAAGAGATCGAACTGCCGCCGCACACGCTGCTGCTGTACGCGGTCAATCCCGGCAAAACCGGGGAGAAAGTTGTTTTCTCCGTCCCGGACGGACTCGACCTTACAAAGACCTTCCGTCTCGAGACGTACTATTGCCTCGCAGAGGATGAAAACAACGAAGCGGATCAGACGGTTTACACCGCGACCGTTTTCTTCGGCGGGCTGGAATCCGCGCAGACGCCCGACGACGGAAATATTGCCTCGCAATTTTTCGATATCGACGGGGACGGAGAAGCAGAAGCCGTAGAAATTGAGCGTTCGGTCAATGACGGCAGAGATATGACCGTGCTCCGGGTTAGAAAAGGCAGCCGGATCCTCGGAGAACTCTGCATCCCCTTTATCTTTGCGTCGGATCTTGCGTTTTACCCCGACGCGCAAATCCAGCCGACGATCAGGGCAAAGCTTGACAACCGCGAGATGTACGGTAAGCAGCCCGGCAACGATATCGTCTATCTGAATCTTCGCCTTGACGACGGAATGCTGCGCCTGTTCAATACGATATCGGGAGACGAATTCCCGTGGATCAATAAAAACACGACAGCGGATCCCGGAACGTCTTATATTATAACCGACGAAGCGGACAGTCCCGCGCAGCGAATTCGGTTTTCGCTCAATCCGAAGGGAAATTCCTTCCGCATGACGTTCGGCACAGAAGGAGACTACATCGAAGGGAACTATAAGGAAGCGGAAGACGGCACGCTTACGCTCATTTATGACAATCTCGGAACGACCGAAACCTTTGTATTCACCGGCGGACAGCATGTTTTCAACAGAGAGAAAAGCAGCTCCGACGCGGACGGACGGCTCAAGGACGGCGCATGGTTTCAAATGCTGCTCGACGCATACGAAACCGACGTGAACGGCGACGGGGAAAAGGAATGGCTGTATCTTGCCGACGGCGGGACCTCCGGCTTCTGCACGTATACGCTGATCGCAGAGAATAGTGATCGGACACTCTTCCGCGAGGTCATTCCGACGCTGCCTGTGTGTAATCTCTCTCTTTCGGAATTTATCGACGGCAGCGTTCGCATAAAATCGGATAGGTGCATAAGAAATGTTCCGGAGACAAACCACGACGACGGTTATTATATCACGGAGTTTATCGACGTAAAGCTGCAGCGCGGCGGTTTTCATTTTTACTACGCAGGAACCGACATGCCGTATGTGTTTGCGAATGTTTAAAACCGATATGCAAAGCGGGAGCCGGCGAAAAGCCGGCTCCCGTGGTTTTAGAGATTACTAATTAGGCAAATTCTGATTTGTCAAGATGATTTCGCGGCGGCGGCGCACCGGATGGTAGGGAACGACGCCCTCGGCGTTCCGCTTGTGTTCCGAACCCCACCCCTTGCGGGTGGGTGAGGAACGCAATTTAAACTCGCGGTCTTTGATATATGATAATTCATAAAAATCCACGTGTTTAAAGGCAAATTTTGATTTATCGACAAGTTTTCATGCGGAACGCCGAGGCGTCGTTCCCTACGACATTTTCGTCCCGCCCGTGCGTACAATTCGACGATTGATGTTCGGGGCAGGCACGATTGCCGTTTGCCGAATGCCGATTGCCGGTCGGACGTCAGCGCGACAAATCAGTATTTGTTTAAAACGCCCACTTCCCGCTTCTGAAGATCGGTACGGTCTTTCCGTCGCGGGTGACGGCGTCGATATCGAGCCCTTCATAACCGATCATGAAATCCTCGTGGATCATGGAATCGTTGACGCCCATTTTGCGGCATTCCTCGAGGGTGTATTTCTCAAAATCGCGGATCGTGTCCGCAAAGCCCATGCCCAGCGCCAGATGGCAGGCGGCGTTCTCGTCAAACAGCGTTTCATAGAACAGAAGCCCGCTTTCGGAGATCGGGGAATCGACGGGCACCAGCGCGCATTCGCCGAGATACGCCGCGCCCTCGTCCATGGAGATCATTTTTTTCAGAAGCTCCTCGTTTTTCTCCGCGTGGACCTCGACGGCCTTGCCGTTTTCGAAGCGGACGGAGAAATTCTCGATCAGCTGTCCCTGATAAGAAAGGGGCTTCGTGGCGTAAACAATGCCCTCCGCCGCGCCGCGCATCGGGGAAATGAAGCATTCCTCGGTGGGAATGTTGGGGTTGAAGAAAATGCCCTTGAGGCTGGTATCTCCGCCGCCCTTGAAGACCGCTTCGGGGATCATGCCCACGGTCAGGTCGGTGCCGTTTTTGCCTTTATAGACCAGCTTGTCGATGCCGAGGGAATTGAGATAGGCGCAGCGGTCATGCAGGTCCTTGTTGTGCGCTTCCCACGCGGCGACCGGATCGTCGTCCACGCGCGAGGTTCTGAGAATCGCTTCCCAGAGCTTTTCGATCGCTTTCCCCTTCGGCAGGTCCGGGAACACCTTTTTCGCCCACGCAGCGCCGGGAACGGCGGCGATACACCACTGATATTTATTCTCCATCGCGTCGCGGTAGGGCTTGATGACCGGGAAGCGCTTCATCTGCGCCTTCGCCATCTTCTCCTGATTGATGCCCTTCAGGCCGTCCGGATCCTCGGAAACGAGATAGATGCGGCACGGAAGCTCGTCCACGTAATGCTGATACCGCGCTTTCTCCCACTCTTCAATCTTGCCGAGAGTGGTCAGGGTGCGGTGGCGGAAGTGGATCTTCTGCAGGGGCTGATAACTCCAGTCCACAATGACCTTCTTCGCGCCGGCTTTGTAGCATTCCTCCACCAGCGTTTTCACGAATTCGGGCTGGTCGAGGTCGCACTGGATCACGACTTCCTGCCCTTTCTGAATGTTCACGCCTGCAACGGCGATCAGCCGCGCATATTTACGCAATACGGTTTTTTTCATCATAATCCTCCTGGATGCTTATTATCCGCCGAACAGCGTCCGGAAAAACTGCAGGATGTTATGGAACACCTGAATCAGCTTCCCGAAGGGCTGCCCGTCGTGATTTTTACCGCAATATTTACACAGGTTTTCCACGACCTGCGGCGCCGCGATCTGTTCGCCGCAGCGGGTGCAGACGCCGTCCGCGTCAGGCTCTGAGTGACCCAGCGCGTCGATTGCTTTCGTCTGTTTCTTCCCGCAGGAAGAGCATACGCGCTCCTGCCTGCCCTTTGTCTCGCACTGCGCGGCAAGCGTGATATTCCACGCGCCCCAGCGATGCCCGGCAGCGGGAATGATCAGGTCCTCCTGCGCAACGGGAACCTCGCCGGATTCATCGGCAAACAGTTCCCCGCAAAGTCCGCAGACCCAGCAGTCCGAAACGCCTTCCGTCTCACACCCGGCAGGCGTCCCCTGCCGAAGCGTCAGAGAATGCGTATGTGCGCCCATATCAAGCACGACCGTCATCCGGGCGGAAGGATTCTCCGGGAACGAAAGCCTGATCCCCGAAAGCGTACGGGCGGAGCGAAGGTCGGCATTCTCTCCTTCGCCGTATAACGGCAGGTCAAGGCTCTCGCCGCAGTCTTCGCCGATCTCCTGCCATGCCGCCGCGGAATAAAACGGCATATCGGTATACACCGTCTGGTTTTTTCCGATGAAGCAGTATGCCTCGCCGTTCCATTCGGGATACAGCGGCATCACCGCAGGACGGTGCGTCACGTTATTGACCTCGTTCTTCGGCTCATAAGCGTCATAAACCGCGTCGTCAATATGCCAGAGGATCACGCCTCCGTCGTCATACTCTCCGGCAAGCCCGGCGTCCCATTTCTCAAAACTGCGGTTTTCCAGCAGGTAATACTCCCCTGCCCGCTGCGTCGGGATCTTCAGGGCGGCAAAGCTCTGATCGCCTTCGAAGGACTGCGCGGCAACGGCATACGAACCATCCGCAGCCGCGTTCTGCGGCTCAAACCAGCCAAGAATATATCGGCTCCACGCATCCATGGAATAGGGAATATACCCACCTTCGGGGTCTGTTCCCCAGGAGCCGTCGCACATGACGCTCAGATAAGAAACGGAATATCGGCCCCACTCATAACGGTTTCCTTTCTGATATTTCGTATCATAGAGATCGGGAAGGCCGAGGTAATGCCCCAGCTCATGGGCAAGAACACTGATGGGCTCCTGCGTGCCGTCGTTGAGTTTTTCGGCGACGGAGATATATGCGTCGATCGCTACCCCGTCCGCGTCCGGCGCGGGAAGATCGATATTATTCACTTCATACAAATCGGTGAACGACCAGGCGTGGGCCCATAGATAAAGTTCTTTCCCGTAAGGGTAGGAATAGGCCTCGGACGCCTCATAACCGGCGGCGACAAACGACAGCGCCAGCTCGTTGTTGGTAATCTCGCCGTTTCCGTCAGTGTCATAGGCCGAAAAATCAATGTACCGGTCCGCTTCGCCGATGGCAGCACGGAACGCCTCCGCCAACGCGGGGTATTCGTCCTCACTGTCCCAGTCTTTATGCGGAAGCGCGACGCGCACATGGATAATGCCGTCGTCCGGCGCGTCCGCGGTATTGGTATTGCCGTCAACGCCGAAAGCCGAATTCTCCTGTGCAGGGACAAAGGTAAACTTCCCGAAGGACATATCGGAATAATACGCCGATAGGGATTTTTCACCGGTAAACAACCGGCCGGACCAGTCAAAACCGGCGTCGTAATCAATATTATCGAAGCCGATCACGATCGTAACGAGCGGGATATTCTTTACCGCCGGCGTAAGGGACGGCGACTGCTTCGCCCCGCCGCGCTGCGCCGGGATATCGTCAAGGGTGACAAGATCCCCTGGATGCGAACGGCAGGAGGAAGGCTGCGCGTGCCATGTGCCCGGAAGCTCCGGAACGGCGTAGGCCGAGACAGCGGCTGCGCAGAACAGAACGAAAACCGCCAGAACGCAAAGCAGCCATTTATACTTTTTTATCATAGTCAAAGGTCATTCTCCTTTCTCATCCGCACAGGAAACGCCGGTCTGTTCCGGCAAAACTGCGGTTTCGTCATCGTCGATCAGGTCGTCAAACACCCGATATCCCTCGGTGTTGATGCGCGCCTTCCGCTCCTCAAGCCGGGGCACGATGCTCTCTTTGTAAATAATCTCCATGATTGCGGCAAAGGGAATCGACAGAAGAATGCCGGCAACGCCCGCGATCTGGCCGCCGAGGATGATCAGTACCAACGTCCACACGGCGGGAATGCCGAGGGAATCCTTGAACAGCTTCGGTTTGATCAGCATCCCGTCCACACTCTGCCATACGCAGATGAAGATGAAGAAGAACAGCGCGTTGAGCGGCTTGTCAATAAACAGGAAGAAGCAGCCGACCACATTGCCGATGATCGGGCCGAAGGTGGGAATGATGT
>CACYHJ010000177.1 GCA_902774165.1 Oscillospiraceae bacterium | reverse complement strand
ATTATACACGTTTCCGGGGCAATAATCAAGTGAATTTCCTATGCAAAAAGTGTAAACGATTTTTTACAGAACGTCCGCAAATACGGGCAATGCGCGGTTATTCTTCCTTCTTTGCGCGTTTCGCTTTCTGTTTTGCCGTCTTCTTATCGAACTTGCGGAACTTCTTATTCTCTTTCTTATCGCGTTTTCTGGCCTTTTTGCCCTGTTTCTTTGCGGCCTTGTCCTCAAGCTTTGTGAAGAACGCAGCGTCCTTCAGCGCCTTTTTCTCGCCGGCCTGAGCACGGACGCCGGCCTTTTGCTCTTCGGCAAGCGCCTTTTTCTCCGCCTTGGGCGTCGCTGCGGCGGCGGGAGAAAGCGACACGGACTCACCCGCGGCCAGATCAAAATTCAGGATGCTGCCGGAGCAGGGCTCCTGTCTGCCGCCGATCACGGCGACGCAGCCGCCGTAGTTCTTGCCCTCGAAGGGGTTCCGGATCGACAGCGATACGCCTTTTTCACTTGTGACGCGCACGGAACGGATCGTGCCGTGCTTCATCTCGCCGTCGACAAGGAACGCGCCGTCCGCCCGCAGCGAGGTGAACGAACAGTCAATCTCCTCGGGCCAGTTCGGGAACACGGTGATCACGCCCCGGTCGGTACGCAGCATCATTTCATTCAGCATCGCCGCGGCAAGGCCGATATTCTGCTGTCCGCCGTCCGCAAGGTCGTACAGTCCGTTCGGCAGCGCGCAGCGCTCTTTATACTTTTTATAATTGGAAAGGATTTCCTTCGTCTTCACGCCGGAGCGCACCGCGGAGACATAGGTGACGGCGGCGCCTTCCTGCGCAAACCAGGCCTTGGACTTATCGACCGTCTTGCGGGAGCGCTTCGCGTTCTTTTTGTCAAAGACGACCTGCTCCAGCGGGAAAATATGCTGCATGGCGACCGCGGTCTTTTTTGCTTTTCTGAGGCCCTTCTTCGCCGGCGCAAACTTACCGCCCTTGCGGGGATAAGGGCTGATCGCCGCGTAAGCCGCCTCATACTGCGCGGCATCGATCGGTACCTCGGGCAAAAGGGACGCCAGCACGATCATCGCGCCGAAGACCATCCGCGCCGCACCGAGGGCGACCACGCTGTTGCGGGACTTTCGGGCGTCAATATGTTTCTTCACCTTGAATTTCGGGTCGTCATAAGGGATCCTGCGGGGCGAATCGTGCTCCACGCCGTATTTCCCTTTTTTCTGCGTCATATACTCCGTCCAGAACTGCGCCAGCTCCGAAAGATACGGATAAAGCTTCCGCGCGTATTCGGCGTCCATGGTTTTGTTCAGCCGCATCACGGGAACCGCCGCCGCGTAGGAGGCGTAAATCTTCTGGCCGAAGAACATATGCGTCTCGTCCAGCGTACCGGTCTTGGGCATCAGCCCTTTCGGGCCGATCACGCCGGGGTAAAAGATCCCGCCGCAGTCAAGATGCTCCTTCGCGAAGGCGCGTCCCGCGTCCATCGCGTCCAGCAGCGGATCGAGATAATTGTCCGTCAGCTCCGCGTGGTTGGAGGATACCGCGGCGAAATAGGGCGCCTCATATCTGCCGCCCAGAGCGTAAGCGCCGCCGTAAGGCACTTTGGCGCCGGCGCCGATATTGCCGGAAAGCCCCGCGGGGAAGGACGCTGTTCCGCGCGTCACCGCAAGCAGGTACTGCGACGCGTACCAGTCGTTCTCCAGCGCTTTGTCAGACATTGAAACGCCCGACGCGGCCCAGAAATTCTCCCATGACTCTTTGTTTTCGGCCAGCAGCCGCGCGGCGACCGCTTCATCCGCGTGCTTCAGGAATTCAAGACTGGCGGAGAACGCGTCCGGCCCGTCGTTTTCCGAGGCGGCCTCAATCAGATATTCCGCGCTCAGCGTATCGGAGAAAATTTTGCGCATGGCGATCAGCGCGCGGGACGGGAACAGATATTCCTGCGCGTCAAAACTGACGCGCGCGCCTTCGATCTCGCCCGCGCAGAAGGGCTCGACCGTTCCGCCCTCCGCCCGGGCGGCGGTAAGCCTTACGGCGGGGCACTCGAAATTCGAGCTCCAGCTCAGCCGCAGCACCACGGCGTTGCGCGTTGCGGGAACGGTAATTTCAGCCTCGATAAAGCTGAACCCGTTTCTGAAAATACAGACCGTCTGGGCCGTATCCATCCGCTGCTCGGCGCAATACGTCTCATACAGCGCGCCCGGGATGTCGATATCGACGCAGCCGAGCGGACGGATCCCGCTTTTCCCTGCTTCGGGAGATGCGCACCAGAGGTCGCTCTTGCCCAGGTGGATTCTGACTCCGGTACCGCTCTCGCCGAGCACTGCCGCCAGATCCCCGTTGCCGCAGACGGCGCCGTCCGGCGCGGGACCGACTCCGGTCCTGACGGGACGCCGCGTGATGACGACCGTATGTTTCATAAATATCATCCTCCGAAGTATAATTTCTCATATTCTCTGCTATTATAACATATGCAAATCGGATTTACAACATTATTTTTACAATATTTCATGTTAAGACATAAAAGTCACGGACCCGATAACAAGTTATCGGGTCCGGACTTAGGGGAAGAGGGGATTATGAAAAAAGATATCGTCAGATTCAGTCGCCTGTTCCGCCGCGCGGCGCAAGCGGTGATGCGGGGGATCCGCGGCTGCGGATCTGCATATTATGCATGAATATACGCAAAACACATCACAAAATGTAATATACACCATTCGACAAAACCTTTGATGAATTATTTATGTCTTATGTGTTAATATTTTTTAAACTTGCGGCATTTTTACCTGTTCTCATACAAAAAGGACAAAACCGTCGCCGGGACCGTCTGCGGCATAATCACAAAAAATCACAAAAAAACACGGGAATTAACGGAAAATAACCTGCCCCGGCGGCAAAAAAATATTGCAAATTATGCGCCGGTGTGATAAAATACAATATTATTATGGATTATTACTACTTTACCGTAAGGAGGCAGATGCGCGATATGAAAAGAATCGGCGCAGGGAAAAAAGACAGAGAGTCTGTTTTTATCCTTGCTTTCTTTATCGTGTTCGGACTGTGTCTTGCGTCGATGCTGGTTATGGCGTTGATCACGCGAGGCGCGACCTTCACACAAACACTGTTCCATGCGGATGATTCGGTGCATAAGGATTTCTTTATGGATTTCTTCAATTCCATCCGGGACGCCAGCGATTTTGACGTGTATTCCAAAGGCGCAACGCTGACCCCGCTGGCGAGCCTGTTGTTTCATCTGCTTTCCCGCATGATGTCACCCGACGTGGCGGCAACCCCCTTCGCGAAACGGTATTCCATGCAGTCCAACCAGCAGGCGATTGTGCTGTATTTTGTCTTCATGCTGATCTGCATTATTTCTCTTTCGTTTATAATTAAGAATTATCTGCAGGGTGAGAAAAACAAAGCGCTGGCGACGGTTCTGTCTTTCGGATTCATTTTCATCTACCCGTTATTCTATGCAGTGGAACGCGGCAACATCATTGTGCCGGCGATGGTCTGCACCGCGTTTTTCGCCTTTTTCAACGACAGCAAGTCCGCTGCGATACGAAATCTGAGCTATATCGTTTTCGCCTTCGGCGCGGCGCTGAAATTCTACCCGATCGTTTTCCTCCTGCTGCTCGTACAGCAGAAGCGCTATAAAGCCGCGCTGAAAACCCTGATCTATTTCCTTGTTCTGTTCATTCTGCCGGGCTTCCTTTATCACGGCGTCGGCCTTCTGGATTATTTCAAAAATCTCGCCGCCTACGCCGCGGAGAACAAGTGGGGACAGTCCTTCTCCATCGTCAGCATCACCGGGCTTGTCACACAGCTGGGCGGCGGAAAGACGGTCGCCGTGATCGCGGAGATCGTCACCTGCCTGATCGCCGCATTCATGGTGTTTCTCGCGCCGAAGAAATGGCAGAAGCTCGCGCTTCTTGCGTATATTGCGGTAAATCTGCGACTGGTGGCTTCCGTATACTCTCTTGTATTTTTTATCATCCCCTTTGTCGTTTTTCTCTCGGCCGACAACAAAAAAAGAACCTTCGACTGGGGATATTTCGTTTTGTTCTGTCTGCTCCTGCTGCCGCTTCCCTGCTTCTGGTACTTCAAGCCGGCGACGATGGACTGGCTGTTCCGTCTGCTGAACAGAACGTCCGTCCCAAACCTGAATCTCGTCATTATGACGCCGGTCGTCCAGCTGACGTTCCTGGTGCTCTGCTTTGACTGCGTCATCAATTTCGCGGCTGCCCTGAAAAGCGGGAAATCGCTGCGGTCCTTCTTCCTGCCGGACAGAAAGAACCTCGCCGTCTCCGCCTGAGCCCGCCGGGAAACCGCGCGTCAAAAGCCGCCGATGAAAGGAGAATATTCCATGATATCCGACCGCATGTACACCCTCGGCTCGAACCGTTCCGTGATCCGCGATCTGTTTGAATACGGCAACGAACGGGCAAAAGTCGTCGGAAGAGAAAACATTTATGACTTCAGCCTCGGCAACCCCAGCGTCCCGGCGCCGAAAGAGGTCAACGACGCCATCGTTGATATAGTGAATTCCGTGCCGTCCACGGCGGTTCACGGCTACACCAGCGCCCAGGGCAGCGAAAAAACGCGCCGGGCGATCGCAGACGATCTGAACGCCCGGTTCGGAACCGCCTATACCCCGGCGAACCTGTATATCTCCTGCGGTGCCGCCGCATCCCTGGTTTCGACGCTGCGCGCGCTGATTGCGGAGCCGGGAGCCGAAATCGTCTGTATCGCGCCGTTTTTCCCGGAGTATCGCTGCTTTATCGAAGCGAACGGCGGGAAATGCGTCGTGGTCCCCGCCGACGAGGCGCAGTTCCAGATCGACTTTGACGCGCTGGAAAGCGCCGTCGGCAAAAAAACAGCCGCGGTGATCATCAACTCCCCCAACAATCCCTCCGGCACGGTTTATTCCGCGGAAACGATTGAAAAACTCGCCGCGCTGCTGGAGAAAAAATCAGAGGAAAACGGCCGCGCGGTCTATCTGATCTCAGACGAGCCCTACAGAGAGCTGGTCTACGACGGCGAGCGCGTCCCCTTCCCGCCGCTGTATTATAAGAACACGGTGGTATGCTACTCTTATTCGAAATCCCTGTCCCTGCCCGGCGAGCGCATCGGCTACGTTCTGGTGCCCGACGAGGCGGAGGACGCGAAGCGGCTTTACGCCGCCATTGCCGGCGCCGCGCGGATCTGCGGCTACGTCTGCGCCCCCTCGCTGCTGCAGCAGGTGATCGAGCGGTGCGCCGCCGTCCGCCCGGATCTTGAGGAGTATATCGAAAACCGCAATCTTCTGTATCAGGCGCTGACGGAGATCGGCTACAAATGTGTCTACCCGAAGGGCGCGTTCTATATGTTTGTGGAAGCCCCCGGCGGCGACGGCAACGTCTTCAGCGCCCACGCAAAAAAGTATGATCTTCTGCTGGTGCCCGGAGAGTCCTTCGGCTGCAAGAAATTCCTGCGCATCTCCTATTGCGTCAGCGGAGAGATGATCCGCCGCTCCATCCCCGCCTTCAGAACGGCGTTCGAGACGTTTGAGGCGTAAGCGCCCGTCTGTACGTCCGGGCACTGCCGGTTCCGCGCCGTCATGACGGCAAACGGCCCGTTCAGGCATGATAAAGCAGAAAGAGGATCCCCGTTCCGGCGGGGATCCCTTTTTCATCGGCGAAGAACGTGTTTTATTGCGGAATGTTAACAGGCCCCCGTCCGTTTACGGGCTTTCCATCGTCAGCGAGATATTTCCGCCGTCGTCGATCATGACTCTGAGATTTTTCACATACTCATTTCCGAAGAAAGAAAAA
>CACYHJ010000176.1 GCA_902774165.1 Oscillospiraceae bacterium | reverse complement strand
TTCGATAAAACCGGTCTGTGCGGCGGCTTTCGCGATGCGGGGGTTGTGGGTCGAAAGGCCGATGTGCCGGATCACGCCCTTTTCGTGCAGCTCGTGCACATAGTCGATATACGGGGCGTTCATGGCGTTGTCCCAGTCTTCCTGCGCGTCGATATAGTGGATCATGCCCAGGTCGATGTAATCGGTGTGAAGCCGGTTTAAAAGATCATCAAACGCGGCCTTCGCCTTCCCGACGTCCCGGGTGCGCACGTATTGCCCGTCCTGCCAGGTGGAGCCGATATGCCCCTGCACGATCCAGCGGTCGCGCCGTCCTTCCATAGCCGCGCCGATAATGTCCCTTGATTTCGGGTCGGGCATCCAGCAGTCGATGATATTGACGCCCCGTTCGCCGGCGTAGCGCATCAGCTCGATGGATTCCGACGCCTCGTGCCGCTCCAGCCATTCTCCGCCGAAGCCGATCTCGCTGACAAGCAGGCCTGTTTTCCCGAGGGTTCTGTAAATCATAATCGTTTAACCTCTTTCTGTATTTTTATGCGCAGATCCAGATGATCTCGGATCCCACGGCTTCTGCGATTGTCACGTCGATCCCCTCCCGCATCAGCGCTTCGCCGGAGAGGGTGACGTTCTGTTCCGGACGGTCTTCAAAACGCAGGGTATAAGCGGTGTTTTCGTCCAATCCGCAAAAAGATGCGTGGATGGTGTCGCCCGCCTGTGCGGAGGGCTTGAACAGAAACGCGGCGCCCTTGATTTCGCCCGCCGCGTCCTTGTCCGCGTACTGAACGCCGTCCCAGTGAACGCCGTCGGGGCGGGGCAGAATGTGATACAGCTCACCCGCGCGCACCAGGGGCCGGATCTTCGTTTTGTACATCTGCGCGTATTCCGTGTAGTAATCGGTCATCAGCGTCCCGGTCCAGGAGGAGAACATCGGCACACCCAGGCACTGGGTCCGGAAGCCCATGTCGAGCATTGCGTCGCAGAAGGCTTCGTCGCTCATATCGTCCTGCTCCGTTTTCGGGTAAAACAGCGCCTGCGACGGATTCGCGAAGTCGGCGTTGCAGGGCATCTGCAGCTGCGCCGGGTGGATCACATAGCTGCTGTCGTAGAACGTCGAGCGCATCCCGGCGTAATTGGCCGCGTCGTCGCAGTTGATGACGACCGCCATCGTCGCGGTGAAAAGGTCCTTCATCGAGCCGCCGCTCGAGCAGCTCTCATAGCGGAACCCGTCCACGTTCCCGTAAAGGTGGGCGACAAGGTCCCGGAAGCCGACGCTGCACCAGTAATGCACGTCCGTTCCGCCGGCGTCGTGTCGGTTCTCCTTGTCGGAGGTATAGCAGATGGGTTCAAAGTCCGACCGCCAGGTTGTCACATGGTTCTGATTGAAGAAATCCGCCATTGCCGTCTGAAGATAGGCGACGCAATCCTCGTTGCCCAGATCCGCGGAAGCTCCCATGCCGTCGTCGATGCGGCGGTCGGAGAACCATTCCGGGTGCGTTTTTGAATTGAATTCGCCGTAAGCGTCCGTCGGGCTGCCGTCCCTGTCCAGCGTGTCGTGCAGCAGCACGTATGCCGTCAGGCTCTTTCCCTGCGATTGCGTCAGCGCGCCGAATTCGGCGAGGCTGCCGCAGCCGAGTTCCCGCAGAACGTCGAGATAGTCCCCGTCCCGCAGCTGCCAGGACCCTTCCAGCGTCTCCCAGTTGCCCAGCGCGTCGGCGGACCACCAGCCGTAGTCCCATTTGACCGCCTCGATCCCGTAGGTTTCAAGGCCGCTCTGAAAATCCATCTGCGTCAGCGGTTCGTTCAGGTTCTCTCTCAGGACCGCCGGGGCTTTGCAGCGGAAAAACCATTGCTTAAAGCCGTTGCTGCCCTCGTCAAGCGTCCCGTCGTAAGCGCCGAGATACACCGTGGGGAAAACGAAGGCGCTGCCGCCGGGGATCCGCGTGGTAAAGACTTTTCCGGAATCCGTCACACAGTCCATATCGACGGAGATTCTTGTTCCGCCCCGTCCGCACCTTGCGCAGAGCTCGCCGGAGGGCCATTCCAGCGCGGCGTAGCAGCCGGAATCCCCCCGGTCGAGAAAGACCATGGGCAGATAACCGTTTTCGTTGAAGCTCTGATACGGGTTGACCCATGCGGCGTATGTTTTTCCCGGTTTGAGAGGCTGCCGGTAAATCCCGCCGCCGTCAAACCGCTGTCCGTCGTAATGGGTGTATCCTTCCGCCATGCCGCTTTCTTTCCTGATCGTCACAAGCTCCCCGCCGCCATCCATTTTGAACGTGAAGGATGCGAAAGAAGCAGGGTAGATCCGCGCGGTCCGGTCAGTGAGATTGGTCAGCTCCGTCACGAATTCAAAAGGCCCGGCGATCTCCCGTCTCGCTTTGATCACGACGCGCAGGGAGAAACGCCCGCAGCCGTCCGCGAAGGTATAGACGACGCCGCAGACCGCAGTCCCGTTTTCAACCGCTTCGAACGGTTCAACGCCGTTGTATTTCCATGAGACGCGGGTGATCCCGTCCTTCAGGGACGCAAAGGCGGGCAGCGCGAATTCCGAGGTCCCCGTAAGGCGGTTTTCGCCGGTCTTTCCGGTGGACAGCTCGGTGAGAAACAGCCGGTTTTCCTGAACGTCCGCGCCGAGAACGCAGTCTTTCCCGCAGATTACGGCGCAGGAGCCGTCGACGGCGGCGCCGCGTTCCCGCAGCGCGTCACCGCAGCGCAGCGTGCTGTTTTCAAAATAGTCCCCTTTGTATTTTACGCTGACGCCTCTTTGATTCAGGTTCACGCCGAGCCCGCGCAGCAGCGTCAGAAAGAAAAGAATGATCATCACCGGCCAGGAAACCGCGGGAAGCACTGTTTTCTTCATTGCAACCGCCCTTTCTTTATAATAACGCGCATAATAATAACGCGCATAAAACGCAAAGAACTGTTCCCATTATACAGGAAACAGTATGCTTATGCAAGTGTTTTTCCTGATACGGCTTATTGAAAAACTGGCGGAAACAATGTATAATGGAAAAAACGATAGAACGGAACGAAGGGAGGGAAGACGATGCCGATCTGGAACCCGTGGCACGGCTGCAAAAAGATCAGCCCCGGCTGTGCCCACTGTTACGTCTACCGGCGGGATGAGTCGATCGGAAAAGACGCGTCCGTCGTGACCAGAACCGCCGATTTCAATCTGCCGCTGAAAAAAAGACGCGACGGGACGTATAAGCTGCGGCCGGAGGACGGCACGGTCTGGGCATGCATGACCTCCGATTTTTTTCTGGACGAAGCGGACCCCTTGCGCGCCGAATGCTGGGATATGATCCGGGCCCGTCAGGATCTCTCTTTTCACATTATTACAAAACGGATCGACCGTTTTTCGCAGTGCGTTCCCGGCGACTGGGGCGGCGGCTGGCGGAACGTGACGATCTGCAGCACCTGTGAGGATCAGACTCGAACCGATGCGCGCGCCCCGATCCTGCTTTCCCTCCCGATCGCGTCCCGCAGCGTCATCTGCGAGCCCATGCTCGGCGAAATCCATATGGAGCAATACCTTGAAACCGGGAAGATCGGAAAAGTGGTCTGCGGAGGAGAGTCCGGCCCGGACGCGCGCCCCTGCCGTTATGAGTGGGTGGTTTCTCTCAGGGAGCAGTGTATGGAATACCGCGTCCCCTTTGTCTTCAAGCAGACCGGCGCCGTCTTCGTGAAGGACGGAAAGACCTACCGCATCGAGCGAAAATTGCAGATGGCGCAGGCAAAAAAATCCGGCCTCTCCTATGAGCCGTAATCCGGTTATTCTGACAGAATTCGTTGTATATGGTTGACAATGAACAGAATAAATAGTATATTGAATTTATAGACTTTATTAAATATCAGTATTAAGACCGATATGACCGTCGGCCGCAATGAAATGGGGAGATCCGGATGAATCATCGTTTGCACCGCGTATTGTGCGCTCTGGCGTCGCTTTGCCTTGTCGCCTCCTTTGGTTCGCAATCCGTTGCTTACGGTTTTTTTACCGGCGATCTGGACGGCAACCGCGTCATTGACCACGCCGACGCGGTCCTTGCGCTGAGCGCCGCTGCCGGAGTCTTAGTGCTGGAGCCGGACCAGATGACCCGCGCGGATGTGGACGGCGACGGGAAGGTTTCCTCTTCCGACGCAAGAAAAATACTGTGCGCGCGGCAGTTCTCCGCGAAGAGACGAAACAGCCTTCAGACTCAGGATTGATTTCAGGGCGTCTGCCGATGGATTCTTTTTTATGAATATTTTAAATAGAGAATTCAGATTGACTTTATAATGTTAATATGATAAAATGAAAGACGGAATAACCGGACGGATTACGGTGATTCTCCTTGACAACCGTCAGGTTGCCTGCGGAGACTCTGTACAATCTGACGAAAAAATCTACTGCGCAATCCGCACGCCCGAATTGTGCGGTGTTGCCTTTTAAGAAGGGTGATTCTGATGAAAAGAAAGATTCGTCGTGTTGTATCCCTGCTTCTTGTGTGTATGATTACGGTTTCCTGCTGTGTCGGAATGAACGCCGCCGCGCTGCTGAGCGGCGACGTGGACGGCAGCGGACGCGTCAATTCTTCCGACGCGCGTCTTGTGCTGCGCGCCGCCGCCCGGATGGAAACGCTCAGCGCCGAGCAGTTCGCCGCAGCGGACGTGGACGGCAGCGGCAAGGTCAATTCCGCCGACGCCCGAAGAATTTTGCGCGCCGCTGCGCGCATCGAATCGCTGCCCGGACAGACCGTCCGCCCCGAGAACGGCGCGAAATACGCCTGGGTCTGCGTCGAAAGCTTCTGCCGGGAGAGACCGGACGAGAATACCTACGAGGCTTATAATCTGTACGATGCGGCCATGTGCCGGCATTCCTGCGATATGACCTACATCACCGACGGCGGCGGCAGAATCAACGTCCGTTATACCGGCACGTGTACGCCCCCGCCCTCGATCATCGAGCCTCACGTGCGGTTTACCGTCGATCTGACGCTTGTCCTGTTGGATTACAGCGAGAACGGCAGCAACATACACTTTACGGTGCAGTCCCGCATCCGCAGCGACGACGCGCATCTTGCCCTCGGCGAGCGGACCGACGACAAGGTCTGGTTCCCCGCGGTTGACGAAAACGCGATGAACTACTGCATCATCGATTCTCCCTCCGGGAGCTCGGATGAGCGCAGGGACGTGGGCTTCGCCCGCGTTTACGGCGTGTTCAAAGAGGGCGAACCCGGGCAGCGGTTCGGCATCTATTTTGAGTCCTGCGGATCGGAAACCGTCTGGACCTACGAATGGCAGCCGGTCGGAGGACCGGAACCGACGGCGACTGCCCCGACCACCGTCCCGACGACCACAGAGCCGTGGACCGATCCGACCACAGAGCCGTGGACCGATCCGACCACAGAGCCGTGGACCGATCCGACCACAGAGCCGTGGACCGATCCGACTACCGACCCGTGGACTGACGCGCCCTCCGAAACCGTTCCCGTGGTGATTCCCACCGCGCCGCTCATTGACGGCGACGTGGAGATCGTCCGCACGCCTCTGACCGGCGAAGAGCTCGAGGCGCTGCAGAGCGACGACTATACGATCCTGTTTGCCGACAACTTCACGACGGACCGGGGCGAGCACGGCGTGTTCGACCACTACGTAACGATCGAATACGATATTCCAGATTCCATCCCCGTGAACGAGCGGGAAAACTATATGGGCATGTATTTTGCCGACGACGGTGTGCACTGGATGATGCTCGATCCCGAGGGACTCGCCGAGGGCAAGTTCCGCTTTGAGACGCTGCATCTGAGTCCCTGGGGCGTCGGCGAGCCCTCGGAGATCGAACGGATGGATCGGTGGGCGGCGCGCGCCGCCGCGCAGGGCGTGACCCGGCGCATTGCCGAGGATGAGATCACGCCCGGCCTTAAGGATATGATCAACGACGCGATGGAAGCCGGCGGCTTGGGCGCTAACCAGTACGGCGGCGCGATCGTGCGTTACATCCTTTCGCACGATTCGAAAGGCGAGCTTCTCACCGCCGCTGCGGACGGAGATATGGAATCGGTCAAAAAGCTCGTTGCAAACGGCACGGCGGAATATCTTGTCGGCAAGGTCCTGAGCGGTGAGGACGACAGCGTCCTTTACAGCGGGGGCGTCGATAACGCAGAGCTTCTGAAAAAGCGCGTGAAGGAGGGCGACCCCTCCGCCACGCTTGAGATCGTCAAGAATATCGAAAAGAATATGTTCCCCGCTGTCTCCTACGCGGAAAAATTCGCGGGTGTCGTTGATAAGCTGGCGGATATCTGGACCGACAATATGGTTGAGGAACAGTATGCCCTTTACGAGAAGATCAGAAACAGGGACGGTGTGGTGAACTCCGACGACTGGGCGCTGATCTGCACTCAGCTGCGCGGCGCGCTGAACCGTCTTTCCTCCCGCGGAGTGACCGACGCCGACCTGTATAAAAAGTTCAAGCAGAGGTTTGACAATGCGGAGAAGATCAACGCGAAGCACAAAGAGCTGCTGCGGCTGATGGCGCGCTGGAGCGCAGATAATCTGTTCAACAGCGTTTACTGGAAAGGGTATCCCTCTACGGTCGAAAAGCTCAATTCCCTTCTCGCGATACGCGAAATGGTGCGGGATATGCTGACCAAGGACGGCAAATTCCAACGCGGCAAAGAATATCAGAACCTGACGGACGAATATTTCCTGAACGACGCGACGGCCTATTGGGTGCGCTGCAGCATATCAAACAGAGCCGAATTTTACGACTGGCTGCGCGAGCAGGGCATTCTCCCGGCGCTTCCGGAGGAAACCACCGCTCCGACGACGGAGCCCACGGATCCATGGAACGATGACTATGTAGGCCCAGACGTCTTTAACCCCAACCTTCCCGTCTACGTGACCGGGGTCGCCGACCCCGGCGATTACGAAGATCTTCCGGATATCGACGTCCCAGACGGCGGCGGGCTGGAGACGTATGGTTGGTAAAATCCCGACGCCGGACTTCTGAATTTCAAATATTCCCGCACAAACAACGCGGCGTCCGTAAAACGGACGCCGCGTTGTTTGTCATTCATTCAATGTTCTTTGTGTGATCACGCGCCGAGTCCCGCGCGCATGTTCAGGAAGAAGCAGTAAACCGCACAGATAAAGCGGATGATCTGTCCCAGCAGACTGCTGTCCGGATAATTGTAGCAGAAGCAATTGTCGCCGTGGATCTTGCCGCCGGTCTGTCCGGGAGTCTCCGGTTCAGCGGGCTCGGCGGGCTCCGTAGGCTCGGCGGGATCGGTCGGTTCGCCGGCAGCGGGGATCACGCTGCCCGTTTTGATCGTCTGTCCGCAGACGGTGCAGACAAGATCGCCGGTGTAGCCGTCCTCTGTTGCGGTTGCTTCCTTTGCGCCGCGAAGCTCTGTTACATGGTTTCCGGTGGCGGGAATCACGACTGTTTCAAGAATATTGCCGTCCGCGTCGAAATCATCGCCGCAGCCGTAGCAGTGATAATATCCCACGTTGCCGTCCTTGACGCAGGTGGGATCCGTCTGTTTGACCCAGGCGCTGAATTCATGCGCTGCGGGGATGGGAGTATCCCAATCCGTCTCGTTGCCGCAGACGGTACATTTGTGATGCTTTTTTCCTGCGGTATAGCAGCCGGGATACTCGTCGGTCATCCATTCGTAATCATGGTTTCCGGTGGCGGGGATCACGATATCCTCGTCCGTCAGCAGATTGCCTTCCTGATCGAAGCGTTCTCCGCAGCCTTCGCAGGTAAAATAGCCGATGCTGCCGTCATTGCCGCAGTCGGGAAATACGTTGTCCGTCCAGTCGTCCTCCGTCCAGTAGTGCTCATGCGCGGGCCACTGTTTCAGGATCACGGGATAAACATCATCCGTTTTTGCATCATCCGTCCAGTAAAATCTGCCGCAGGTATCGCTCGACTCATCCGCGTCAAACGCGAGGCCGGTCTGCAGATAAGGCGCAATCGCGGCGGCAAGCGCCTCATAGTTATAGGTCGAAAGTCTCACACCATCGTCATTATCGCGGATCTCGAGCTGCGAGGTCTCGTCGATGTCGATCACAGCAGTATCGTAATCCACACCGTTGAAGCCGGGGAACGAAAGAGAGCCGTCTTCGGTATTGAGAACCAGCGACGCTCCGCTGCGCAGCGCGATATCGGTCGCCATCCACGAAAAACCGCCGGTCACGGTCACATTCGCGCCGTCGAGCGTCAGAGCATACTGATTGCCGCTGTTGTAGGATACAAGCCGGTCGATATACAGATCGCCTTCTCCGCTGATCGTCAGGCCTCCCATGGTATCGATCGTGCCGAAATTCACGGTAAAGCCGTTCAGATCGAGCTCGATCGTTTTGTAATATCCGAGATCGACGTAAGCGTCCGTTTCACTGATTTCCCTCAGAACGGTAACAACGTCAGAGTTGTTCGCCGCCTCCAGCGCGGCCTGCAGCGTCTCGTACTTCTCGGCGCCGATCTGCGCAGCGTCGTCCGACGCGGCGGGAGCCGCGTGCTGCTTCAGGTACGCAAAATATGCGGCTCCTTCGTCTGTGCCGCGGCCGACGGTAAAAGAATCTTCGCGCGTGGAGATCTTTATGGTGTTTCCGTCGTCGCTGATATAATAGGTCATCTGGGTGCGCATGATGTTGGCGCTGCCGGCGTCCACTCCGGTGCCGGCGATCATGCCCTCAAGGTCAAACCAGTAAGCCCCCTCTTCCAGCTCGTCGCTGTCGGCAATGGGAAGCTGCGTATAGGTAGCGGCAGCCGCCGGGACGGACAGCATGCCGAAAACAGACAGCGCCATCAGCAGCGACAGCAGGATGCCGACGGGTCTGCGGATGAATTGATTTCGCATAGATATATTCCTCCTTAAAATTTCGGCGCGTCAAAACGGCGGCCTTTGTATATATTATACAACCGCACGTTTAAAAAATCAATAAGATATCTTATAATTTGTCTGACTTCTGCCGGGCCGAAATCGTTTTACCGACAATTCACATATACGTCTTGAATTTTTCTGTCGAGTTTTATATAATAAAAAAGAAAACTTCGTAAAAAGGAGCGATTTTTATGAAAACCGGTATCAGAAAAACGATCGCCGTGCTTGTTGCCGTGATGATGCTCTTTACCGCCCTGACGGCGGGGAGCTTCGCCGCGGATACGGCATACGGTCCTTATGAATACGACGAGATCGCGACGGGTCCCGACGGTCCCCGCGAGGTGGTCAAGAGCGCGGGCATGTCCGGCGCGCAGAAGTTCTTCTACAACGCGCTGAACGTTATCGCCGACGGTCTTCTCAAGGTCATCGTGGGGCTTTATCCGGCCCCGTCCACATGGAAGAACGTCGATGAATTCGACGATACGTATTATCTCAAGGGCCGCGAGACCTATGCGACCGAAGCCGCCGAGGGCAATTACTGGCGCGTGGGCTACGGTTCCCGTTCGATCATTCCGGATGATTTTGAGGCGGGCAAGTATTACATCGGCAGAGATCTGACCAACCGTCTCGCCGAGGGGATCAACGACGACTGCCGGGTCCGTGCCGCCGCCTTCGACGACAACAGCGGCGAGGGAATCGTCATTTTCGCCGCGGCGGACGCACTTGGCGTGACCAGCGCCGACACGCTTGCCGTGCGTGAAAACGTCGTCAAATGGGCTGAGGGGCAGGGGATCAGAATCGCAGCGCTCAACCTTTCGGCGACCCATTCCCATTCCGCCATCGACGCGCAGGGCGTGGCGACCGAATCCATCTATAAGCTGCTGACCGCGGGATTCAAAAACACGTTCCGCATCGAGAAAGACAAGCGGCTCGAAAACGCGGAGAATTTCAAGAAATTCTACGTTAATGCCATCACCGAGGCCGTCAAGGAGGCCGTCGGCGACATGAAAGCCGGCAAGCTGTATTACGCGAAGGTGGATTTCGACGGTTATCACGTGGATAAGCGCGGTCTGATTGCGGACGAGGACCTGCCCGATACCGCCGCGTTCAGATTTGTGCCGGACGACGGTTCCGCGGGTCTGATCTTTGCGGACGTTGCCTGCCATCCCAGGTTTCGAAGAAAAACGTGGGCGTTGACGAGAGTAAGCTTCCCGAAGAGGAACGGCTCGGCGCAACCACCCGTTACGTTGGCCGCGTGTTCGCGGATCTGATCCTCGGCGCTCAGATGGAAGAGCTGCCGCCTGTTCTTAACGCGAAGTATACGACCTTTATGCATACGCCCACCAACCTGATTCTGATGCTGGCGGTCAAGGCGCAGCTTGTGAACAATCAGGTCTACCGCGACGGCATCGGCCTTCGCCACGTCAAGATCGCCATGGAAGAAGGCTACGTGGAGCTGGGCGGCAGAGTCGGCCTCTGCCTGTTCCCGGTGGAGCTTTATCCCGAGGTGTTCCGCGGGACGCAGATTATCAACGGCGGCGATTACGCTGCGGTCTCCTGGGAGGGCACCGACTGGGATCAGCCGATCCCCGAGCAGATGGCCCCCCGCGAAGGTGTCGATATGTTCGCCCTGCACCTGTGCAACGATTCTCTGGGCTACTGCGTGCCGGATAACAATTTCGCGTTCTTCGGCCACATCATCGGCGACGAGATCGCCGACGAGGTCCTTTCCCTGGGCAAATATACCGCCTCGACGGTCGTGACGGAATTTGAAAAACTGATGCAGAGCATCGGGTAAGTGAAATCGCATGAGCGGGACGCGCGCCGTCCCGCTTTTTTATGGTTTATTTTCTGATTTTTTCTCAATTTTATATTTGCAATTATCTTGTCGGTATGATATAATCATTTAATATGGTATATCATGCCGAATCATTTGTTTTTGAGGATCTTATGACAAAATTACCTGTGAAAAATATCTATATCGACGAGGCGGAACTTGCGCGCCAGCGGGAATTCTGCGCCCCCTGCCGGGAGCTTCTCTGTGAGCGGTTCGGAGACGAGCCGAAGGCGTTCGTGCATACCTACGGCTGCCAGGGCAACGTGGCGGATTCAGAGCGCATCAAGGGGCAGCTTGCCGAAATGGGCTTTACGTTCTGCGATACAGCGGAGGATGCGGATTTCGTGCTGTTCAATACCTGCGCGGTGCGCGAGCACGCCGAGGACCGGGTGTTCGGCAACGTGGGCGCGCTCAAGCCCATCAAGGAAAGCAAGAACAACAATATGATCATCGCGCTCTGCGGCTGTATGACCCAGCAGGAGCATATCGCCGAGCGTCTGCGCAAGAGCTATGATTACGTCAATCTTGTATTCGGCACGTTCGCGGTCTGGCGTCTGCCGGAGCTGATGTACGATCTGCTGCGCCGCCGCAAGCGTGTGTTTGACGTGAAGGAGGAACCCGGGCGCATCGCGGAGGGGATCCCCGCCGTGCGGGACCGTGATTTCCGGGCATGGCTCCCCATTATGTACGGCTGCAATAATTTCTGCACCTATTGTATCGTGCCGTACGTGCGCGGCAGAGAGCGCAGCCGGGAGCCGGAGAAGATCCTTGCCGAGGCGAAGGAGCTGATCGCCTCCGGCGCGAAGGAGATCACGCTGCTGGGACAAAACGTGAATTCCTTCGGGAAGAACGCCGGCTTCGACATGAGTTTTGCGCAGCTATTGCGGGAGATCAACGCGCTGCCGGGAGATTTCGTCATCCGGTTCATGACCTCGCATCCCAAGGACTGCTCCGAAGAGCTTCTGCAAGCCATGGCGGAATGCGAAAAGGTCGAGCGGCATCTGCATCTGCCGTTCCAGAGCGGGAACGACCGGGTGCTGAAGGCGATGAACCGGGGATATACCGCCGCGCACTATAAACAGTTTGTAAAAACCGCCCGGGAGCTGATGCCTGAGCTTGCCCTGACAAGCGACGTGATCGTCGGCTTTCCCGGCGAAACGCGGGCAGAGTTTGAGGACACGCTGGCGCTGATCCGCGAGGTAGGCTTTACCTCCTTGTTCACGTTCATATATTCTCCCCGCAAGGGTACGCCCGCCGCCGGGATGGAGGACCCTGTCTCCGCAAAAGAAAAGGGCGAATGGTTCCGCGAGCTGCTGAAGGCGCAGGAGGATATCGCCGCCGGGCGGTGCAAAAACGAGATCGGCAGACGGTACCGCGTTCTGGTTGAGGATTTTGACGGCGAATATCTCGCCGGCAGAACAAGCGGGAATTTTGTGATCCGGATCCCGGCAGCCGACGGTCGGCTGGTCGGGAAATTTGCGGAAGCGCAGATCATCGAGGCGGGGAACTGGACGCTGAAAGGGCCGCTTTCGAACAGGAAATGTCTGCCGCGAGGCTCGCTGTGGAAAAGGAGGCGGCGGATCCATCG
>CACYHJ010000175.1 GCA_902774165.1 Oscillospiraceae bacterium | reverse complement strand
GATCGCCTTCGCCTTGCCGGTCCGCAAGATGGAGAGGTTCGCCTGCGTGATGCCGATCCGCGCGCTCAGCTCGCCCGCCGTCATTTTGCGCTTCGCCAGCATCACGTCGAGATTTACGATAATCACAGCGCGTCTCCCTCCTTATATGGTCAGCTCGTTCTCTTCCCGCAGCTCCACCGCGGTCTGGGTCATATTCTTCATGACCCGCAGAAGCGTGCCCACGGTGCCCATGGCGCAGGTGATGATCAGCAGCGGGAAATATTTCAGCCCGGGGATCAGCGTGACCAGCATGACCGCGTAGCAGCACCAGGAGATCAGCCGCAGATAGGTCGCGTTGCGCCGGATGAAGATCCGGTCCCGGAGAATGTTGACAAGGAATGCGATCAGCATATACAGCGCCGCCGCAGCAAACGGCGCGCAGACGTAGAAGGCGGGGATCAGCAGCCCGCAGATCATGTTGAGATGGTCCGAACCGCTCGCAAGGCCGTGAACGTCGATATAGAACCAGCGAAGGAACGCCGGGAAGGCGCAGACCAGGCCGAGCAGCGCCGCGGCGCACAGCGCGCAGATCACAAGAGAAATGATCGCCGAGGTTTTTCGTTTTGCCATATTTTTACCTCCTCATGGCTTCAATATAACATATTATTTATCGTTTGTCAATAAATAATTTATCGAAAAACGATAAATTATTTATTTCATGAAACGATTGAACTTTGCGCCGATCTGTGATAAGATGAAAAGAAAAAACTCAAGAGAGAGGATCCGTAACCATGGAATCGCAATATGACGTTTCTCAGCTGATCAAAAAAAAACCGTTCCGCTGTTCCTGCGGCAAAATCCATCAGGCGCATCTGAAGGACGCGGTCGTCGGCGCCGGCGCTGTGGAGACGCTGAGCGAATACGTCCGCAAATACGGCGGGACGAAAGCCTTTGTCATCGCGGATGAAAACACCTTTGCCGCGGGAGGGGAAAAGGCGGTCCGCAATCTGGAACGAAACGGGATCCCTTACACCCGGTTCACCTACGGCAAAGAGCGCCTGGAGCCGGACGAGGTGGCGATCGGCGCGCCGGCGCTGCATTTTGACCACGCGTGCGACATTCTTGTGGCGGTGGGGTCCGGGGTGATCAACGATATCACGAAGATCTTCGCGAAGCTGACCAGCCTGCCGTTTATCGTCGTCGCCACTGCCCCGTCGATGGACGGGTATGCCTCCTCCACCTCGTCGGTGATCCGTGAGAAGCTAAAGGTTTCGGTGGATTCCGCCTGCCCGGACGTGGTGATCGGCGATACCGACATCCTCAAAGAGGCGCCGATGCTGATGATCCGCGCTGGGCTGGGCGATATGCTGGCGAAATACACAAGCCTTTGCGAATGGCGCATAGGCAGGATCGTCACCGGCGAGTATTACTGTGAGGAAGTGGCGAAGATGGTCCGCGCCGCGCTGAAAAAATGCGTGGACAACGCGCAGGGGCTGCTTTCCCGGGACCCCGCCGCCGTCGGCGCCGTCATGGAGGGTCTGATTATCTCCGGCATCGCCGCGGATTGGGCGGGCGTGAGCCGTCCGGTGTCCGGCACGGAGCATTATTTCTCCCACCTGTGGGATATGCGCGCGCTGGAATTCAGCACGCCCTGGTCGCTGCACGGGATCCAATGCGGCATCGGGGAGATGGAAACGCTGAAAATCTATGAAAAGGTCAAAAAAAGAACGCCCGACCGGGCGGCGGCGCTGCGGTTTTTTGAGGAATTCGACCGGCAGGCCTGGTTCGGGACGGTCCGGGCGTACCTCGGCCGCTGCGCCGACGCGGTGATCAAGGGCGCGGAAGGCTCGCAGCGGTATGACAAAGAAGCCCACGCCCGGCGGGTCGACAACATCTGCGCGCATTGGGACGAGATCCTTGCCGTGACGGAGCAGGAGCTCCCCTCTTATGATGAGATGCGGCGGCTCCTGACCCTGATCGGCGCGCCGCAGAAGCCCTCGGAGATCGGCATCCCGGACAGCGAAACCTCCCTTGCCTTTCAGATGACAAGGGAGATCCGGGATAAGTATATTTTGTCGTCGCTGCTGTGGGATATGGGGGAGATCGGTAACTTCTGATTTAGCGGAGCTAAATCAGAAGTTACAAAGAATGAATGAAAAATGAATAATGAATAATTTCGGAAAAGCGCTTCGCGCCTTTTTATTTTAAAACAAATTGATAATTTAAGAAAAAAATAATTGACGCTGTTGGTGTTTTTGAAATAACAGTTCAGTATATTTGACTCGATTATATAATGGGGTAAGGGGCGGAGCCCCTTCATCAATTATTCATTATTCATTATTCATTATTCATTCTGATTTGTCGAGGTCAAAGACCTCGATAAATCAGAATTTACTTATACGCCCTGAGTCCCGCGTCCGTCACAACCAGAATGATTTCACTGTCGGTCAGGCAGGCGAACACGCTGCGGCCGTCGGCAGTCGTGCCGAGATAACTCCCGACCATGTCGGCGGTGATCGTGACCGCGCTTTGTAAGCGCCGGGACTGTCCGTTGAAGGATACCGAGAGCGGGATCATCAGCTGCTCCGACGGCGGGGCGGGAGCCTCAATGGTCGGCGACTCCGTGAGTTCAGCCCCCGGCTCTTCCGTCGGCGCCGTGGTGGACGAGGCCTGAGGCCCTACCGCCGGCATTACGGTGCCGGAATAGCCTTCCTTCGGTTCCGGGAGATTGGTCACGGTGGAATGGCTCCGGGACTCTTCCGGCGGAATCGGCTTTGCCGGCAGTGTCTCCGTGGGCGCGTCCGTCGTCGGCTGCGTCGGGGTCCTGTCCGGCGCCGTGGGTTCGGCTGTGGTCGGCGCCTGCGTCGGGCCGGTGGTCGGCACGGTCGTCGGGACCGTCAGCGTCGGCTCATCCGCGGCGGTGGTCGGCACGGGTCTCGGCACGGTGGTCGGCGTCGTCGGTTCCGTCGGTCTTGTTCCGCGCCTCGTCGTGGGGGCGTCGGAGACCGTCTGTGAGGCCTGTGACTCCGTTCCGCTGTCCGTGGTCTGCGTCTGTGAGCTCTCCGGGGCGTCGGCGGCTGTTTTTCCGGACGTGGAGGCCGGTTCCGTGGCAAAGGCGGTGGTGTGGTTTTCTGTCGGAACGGGCGTGACCGGCAGCTTGTTTCTGCCCAGCAGAATCGCCGTGAGCACCGCGAGGACGATCACCGCGGCGGCAGCGGCATAACGGAACGCGAGAAGCCGGGGTTTCGCGGCTTCTTTTTCAACGACGTAAGCGTCGGCGATCAGTTCGTCGTCCAGCGCGTTGATCGCCTTGAAGATATCCTTTCCGGTCATACCGCAAACCCCTCCTCCCGCAAAAATTCTTTCAGCTTCTGCCGCGTTCGGAACAGCTGCGCCGAGATTTTCGCTTCCCGTACGCCGTAATCTGCCGCGATCTCCTGCAGCGAGTCGCAGTACCAGTAGCGCCGCACAAAGATCCGGCGGGCGTAATCGCTCTGCTGCCGTAAAAACGCGGCGATGGCCTGGGTCAGCGCGTGCTCGTCCGCGCTCTGCTCCGGCGTGCCCAGCGGCGCGGCGACGCATTCCTCCAGCTCGTCGATGCAGACGATTCCGCCGGGACTGCGCTTCTGCGCGGTCTCAAATTTGATCCGGTCCAGCGAGATATTTTTTACGATGCGGCATAAAAACGCCTGATAAAACTTCGGCCGCTCTTCGGGGATCAGGTTCCAGACGCGCAGATAAGAGTCGTTGACGCATTCCTCCGCGTCCGACAGATTGTGAAGAATATTATTCGCCAAATGCCTGCACAGCTTTCCGTATTTTTTGTCCGTCTGCGCCAGCGCGTCTTCCGAGCGTTGCCAGAACAGCTCGACGATCGCAGCGTCTTCCATAGATTTCATCCCTTCGTGTTGAGGTCCTCACACATAAGTAGAAAAATACGGCGGAATATTCGCCCGAAAATAAAAAAAATTACATTTTTTTCCGAATTTTTCAAAGCATCGGAAAATGAAACGACCCGCCGAAAAATCGGCGGGTGCTGCGGCGGGAAGCAATCAGAACATGTCCACCATCGACATCATAAGCTCCATGAAGTCGACGTTTTTATATCCGTTCGTTTTGTACGCGTAGATATATTCGTCCGGCGTTTCCGAGAAGTTCCTGTAGCTGACTTTCGACCCGTTCGCGCCGACGGTTGCCAGCAGCGTTCTGCCGCTGAAATAATAGGTAAGAGCGCCGTCGGAATATGCCTGCGCCTTCGCGCCGTTCCACTCGGCGTCGCTCTTTTCATAACCGTCCTCCAGCAGCTTGGTGGGGGTGGAAAGCTGCGGCATGTCTTTGGTGCTGTCCGCCAGAACATCTTTGAAATCAATGCTTTCGCCGCCCTGCGCCTCCATCAGTCTCTTCAGCGCCTCCTGGTCGGAGACCGTGAGGATTGCGTAGCGGCTGTTGTCGTGGTCGATAAAGACGAAGTCGCCGTCGGCTTCCAGCACCATGCCCATCTTCGGGCCCAGCGCCGCAGTCTCGGCGAAGATCGCGCCGTTGCTGTATCCGAAGGCGCCGTTGAGGCCCTCCCCGTCGATTTCAACGTAGTAGTTTTTATAGCTGTCGAGATTTTCAAGCTTCGCGGCGGCGCGCAGCAGCATTCTCGCGTCGGCGGAATTGACTCTGCCGTCGCAGGTGTAGTCCGCAAGGGCGAGCTTTTCCTCGTCGATGGTCACCGTGTGGGCGGAGTACTGCAGCAGCAGGCGCGCATCGGCGGAGTTCATTTTTCCGCTGTCGTTCAGGTCGCCCAGGATCGCCGAGGCGGAGATCGCAAAAACGCCGAACGCCATTGCCGCGGCAGAGACGGTACCGATCGTTTTTCTGATCCACTTTTTCATGATAAATCCCTCTTTCTTTTTTGTGGTGTCTTCAGTATAGCCGATAACGCGGGCTTTTGCAAGTAAAAGAAATTGTCTGAATTGTGAATAATATGCAAAAAACCGGCGCGCAGGAAAAGCGCGCCGGAAAAATCATGACTGAAGGAAGGCTCAGCCGAACAGATTCATCGATTTGAAGAAGTCGAGGATGAGGCGAAGGATACGGAACAGCCACTGGAAGATGCCGTTCTGGGAATCCTCGGTAACGCCGGAGACGACGGGCTCGATATCGGTGACGGTCATCGCGGAGCCGTCGATCTTGAAGATCCTGCCCACAAGGGTGTAGTCCGGATTTTCGCGGTCGATATCGTCGGTATCGTCGTCGAGATAGTCGAACTCATAAACAAGGTTGCCGTGCGCTCTGTTTTCATAGACGTCCGCCGCGTAGGTGACGGCCTCGTCGGAGCCGAGCTTCGGCAGGGGAGAGCCGATCACGGGATTCGCAAACATCTTGACGGAATAAACGTATTCCGTCTGGTCGAATTCGATCACTTCGGTCTCGATGCCCGAAAGGCACTCTCTGTATCCCTTGGAGACAAGAAGCACGACGTAATAGTCCTGGCCGTAGGTGCCGTTCTGCCGCTCATAAATGTTGTCGACCGAAGGCTTTTTGCCGTTCTCTCCGTTGACGCCGTAAAGGTTATAACCCTCTTTGGTGGCGGTCGCCGGGAAATGCATATAGACGCGGCGCAGGGTGAAGTTCGGGTAAATGCTCTCGCCGTCGGGGGTTCTGCCCTCGGGAATCTCGATCAGATAGCTGTAACCCATGGGAAGCACGTATCTGCCGGAGGTCTGGTTCGGGGTCAGGACCTTGCCGTTGGCGGTCACAGTGATGTTCTGCTCATATTTTTCCGCGATCTCGATATAAAAATCAAAGAAGTTGTTGTCGATGCCGCGAAGCTCGCCGGTGTAGTTCGGCGCGCCGAATTTGGACATG
>CACYHJ010000174.1 GCA_902774165.1 Oscillospiraceae bacterium | reverse complement strand
TCAAGTGGAATATGGGCTGGATGAACGATATCCTCAAGTATTTCTCCATGGACGGGTATTTCAGGAAGTTCAACCACGACCTGATCACGTTTTCGTTTTTCTACGCCTTCTCCGAGAATTTCGTGCTGCCCATCTCCCATGACGAGGTGGTGCACGGCAAACGCTCGCTGATCAACAAAATGCCCGGCGATTACGACGAAAAATTCGCCGGTGTGCGGGCGTTCCTCGGTTATATGTACGCGCATCCGGGCAAAAAACTGCTGTTCATGGGGCAGGAGTTCGGACAGTTCATCGAGTGGAACGAATACAAGGAGCTGGACTGGCTGCTGCTCGGCTATGAAAAACACCGTCAGCTCAAAGACTATTCCAAAGCCCTCAACGCGTTCTATAAAGCCAACGCGCCGCTTTGGGAGATCGACTATTCCTGGGACGGCTTCGAGTGGATCGTCAGCGACGACAACTCCAATTCCGTCATCGCCTTTGAACGCAGGAGCGAGACGGGGGAGCGCGTGATCGTCGTCTGCAATTTCACCAAGATTCCGCGGGAGGAATACCGCATCGGCGTGCCGAAAAAAGGAACGTACGAGGTGGCGTTCAATTCCGACGCGAAGGAATTCGGCGGCTCGGGCAAGGTGCGCAAGCGCGTCTATAAATCGGAGAACGTGCCCATGCATTCCCGGGAGGATTCCGTCGCGCTGCAGCTGCCGGCAATGGCGACGATTTATTTGAAAATGAGGTAAAGGAGTAATTTTATGGCTCGAAAAAAAGAATGTATCGCGATGCTTCTCGCCGGCGGGCAGGGAAGCCGTCTGGGAATTCTCACCCATAAGATCGCAAAGCCCGCCGTGCCCTTCGGCGGAAAGTACCGCATCATCGACTTCCCGCTGTCCAACTGCGTCAACTCCGGCATCGACACGGTCGGCGTGCTGACCCAGTATCAGCCGCTGGAGCTGAACGACTATATCGGCAACGGCCAGCCCTGGGATCTGGACCGCGCCGACGGCGGCGTGCACGTGCTTTCGCCCTATCAGCAGATCGAGGGCACCGAGTGGTACAAGGGCACCGCCAACGCCATCTATCAGAACATAAACTTCATCGACCGCTATTCCCCGGAATACGTGGCGATCCTCTCCGGCGACCATATCTATAAAATGGATTACGCCAAAATGCTGGATTTCCATAAGAAGAACAAGGCCGCCTGCACCATCGCCATGCTGGAGGTGCCGTGGGACGAGGCGTCGCGCTTCGGCCTGATGTTCACCGACCCCGACGGCAGGATCACCGCCTTTGAGGAAAAACCGAAGAATCCCAAGAGCAACAAGGCCTCCATGGGCGTGTATATCTTCACCTGGTCCAAGCTGCGCAAGTATCTGATCGCGGATGAAGAGAATCCCTCGTCCTCCAATGATTTCGGCAAGGACGTGATTCCCGCCATGCACGCTGCCGAGGAGCGGCTGTTTGCCTATCCCTTTGACGGCTACTGGAAGGACGTGGGCACCATCGACTCCCTCTGGGAGGCGAACCTCGACATGCTCAACCCGAAGGCAAACCTCGATCTGGGCGACGCGAGCTGGCGCATTTACGGCAAGAATACCGCGCTGCCGCCCCAGTATATTTCCGACAGCGCAAAGGTGGAGAATTCCATGGTCAGCGCCGGCTGTGAGATCAGCGGCGAGGTGGATTATTCCGTTCTGTTCTCCAACGTGACCGTGGAGGAGGGCGCGGTGGTCAAATATTCCATCGTCATGCCCGGCACGGTCATCAAGAGCGGCGCGGTGGTCCAGTACGCCATGCTTGCCGAAAACGTGACGGTGGAACCCGGCGCGGTGATCGGCGAGGCGCCGGAAAAAACCGAGAATCTCGACGCCTGGGGCGTCGCGGTGATCGGCGGCGGCGTGACCGTGGGCAAAAACGCCTCGGTCGCCCCGAAAATCATGTGTGACAACGACGTTGCGGAGGGGGAGAAAATATGACCGGCAAAGATGTAGCGGGAATCATCTATTCCAGCAATTATGACAGTTATCTCACGGAGCTGACCGCGGTGCGCACCATGGGCTCCGTGCCCTTCGGCGGCAGATACCGCCTGGTGGATTTCGTGCTCTCCGGGCTTGTGAATTTCGGCGTCTCCAAAGTCGCCGTCGCCATGAGCAACAATTACCGCTCGCTGATGGACCACATCGGCAACGGCAGACCCTGGGACCTGGCCCGCAAGCGCGAGGGTCTGTTCCTTCTGCCTCCCTATAACCTGACCGGTGTGGGTTCCTACGGCAGCAAAATGGCGATGCTGCGCGGCGCGGAGGATTTCCTCAACCATACCCAGGAGGAGTATATCCTCGTGACCGACTGCAACGTGGTCTGCAATCTCGACGTGGGCAAAATGGCGGCGTTCCACGCCGAAAAAGGCGCGGATATCACCCTTGCCTACGGGCACGGGACGCTTCCGGCGCTTTCGGACCTTGCCGTGCTGACGCTGGACGGCAGCGCGCAGGTGACGGATATGGAGATCGCCCCGAAGGATCAGACCGAAGGCGTGTGGGCGGCGAATATCATGCTTTTGAAAAAATCCCTTCTTCTGCGCCTGATCCACGACGCTTCCGCCCACGGCTGGAAGAATTTCGACCGCGACGTCCTGATGCCGGGCCTCGGCAGCCTGAAGATCTGCGGCTATCCGATCCCCGGCTTCTGCGGCGTGATTGATTCCCTGCAGAGCTACTATGACCTGAACATCTCCCTGTTGGACAAAGGGGAGCGCGACGCGCTGTTTACCGCCGACCGTCCCGTGTTCACCCGTGTGCGGGACGATATGCCCACGGTCTACGGCGTTGGCTCCAGCGTGAAGAATTCTCTGATCGCCGACGGCTGCGTGATCGACGGCACCGTCGAAAATTCCGTGCTCTCCCGCGGCGTGCGCGTGGAAAAAGGCGCGGTGGTGAAAAACTGCGTGCTGATGCAGGAGACCTTCATCAGCTCCGGCGCCGCGGCGAACTGCGTTATTACGGATAAAAACGTCGTTCTGCGCCCCGGCAAGACCCTCTCCGGCGCCGAGAATTACCCGCTGTTTATCGGGAAAGGAAAGGTGATATAAAAATGAAAGTATTATACGCCGCCAGCGAGGCCCGTCCGTTCTCCGTCAGCGGAGGCCTTGCGGACGTCGCCTGTTCGCTTCCCCGCGCGCTGCGCAAGCGGCTGATCGGCTGCCGTCTGATCACCCCGCTTTACGACACCATCGCGCAGGAATATAAAGATAAAATGGAGTTCGTCACCCACATCACCGTGCCCGTGGCGTGGCGCCGGCAGTACTGCGGCCTGTTCCGCATGAGCCTTGACGGCGTGATCTGCTATTTTATCGACAACCAGTATTATTTCAAGCGGGAAGGTCTTTACGGATATTATGACGACGCGGAGAGGTTCGCGTTCTTTGCCCGCGCGATCCTCGAGGTGATCCCGTATCTTGATTTCAAGCCCGATATCATCCACTGCAACGACTGGCAGACGGCGCTGACGCCCGTTTACTATTCACTGTTTTACGCCAACCGCGAGGGGTTTGAGAATATCAAAACGGTATTCACGATCCACAATATCCAGTATCAGGGCAAATACGGCATGGAGCTGCTCAGCGACGTGCTGGGGCTTTCCCCCGACGAGGCGCGTTATGTGGAATACGACGGCTGCGTGAACCTGCTCAAGGGCGGCATCGAGTGCGCCGACAAGGTGACCACCGTCAGCCCGACCTACGCGAAGGAGATCCTCGACCCCTGGTATTCCCACGGCCTTGACGGCATCCTGCGGGAGCGGGAGTGGAAGCTGCAGGGCATCCTCAACGGCATCGGCTACGATATTTACGATCCGTCGGCGGATGAGAACATCGCGGCGGCGTTTTCCGCCGAAGATCCCTCCGGCAAGGCGGTCTGCAAGGCCGCGCTGCAGAAAGAGGCGGGGCTTGCCGAGCGCGCCGACGTGCCTGTGATGGGCATCGTCAGCCGGCTTGTCTCCCACAAGGGCTTCGATCTTGTGGAGGCGGTGCTGGATGAGCTGCTGTCCAACGCGGATATTCAGGTGGTCGTGCTGGGCTCCGGCGAATGGCAGTATGAAAACTTCTTCCGCGAAGCGCAGGCGCGCCATCCCGACAAGCTCTCGCTGCGCCTCGGCTTCTCCGCGGAATACGCGAAGCGGATCTACGCGGGCTCCGATCTGTTCCTGATGCCCTCCAAGAGCGAACCCTGCGGCCTGTCGCAGATGATCGCGCTGCGCTACGGCTCGGTACCGATCGTGCGCGAGACCGGCGGCCTGAAGGACACCGTCTTTGACAGCGGCCTTTACGAGGGCAACGGCTTCACCTTCTCGAATTACAACGCCCATGATATGCTGCACGCGATTTACCGCGCCGTCGAAGGGTATCATGACGCCGAGGGCTGGGCGATCCTGCGCAAACGCGCCATGGAGTGCGACAACAGCTGGAAGAACGCCGCCGGCGAGTATATCAAGATGTACAACAAGGTCGTCGGCAAGTGACCGGCACCGGAAGTTTATTTGGAATCATAACGAATTGCGGGGGCGTTCGCGGAGTTTCCGGGGAACCGGGAGCGGCCGTGCGCGACAGCTCCCGAGCCCCGCGAGGGAATATCGCTCCGGCGTGAAACGGCGGAATATCGCCGAAACAGGAAACGCGGATCTTTGATTGATTCAGGAGCTGTCCGCTTTTCCGGCATATCGGTCCTTTCCTGTCCGTCTGCAACATGATATAATGGTTCTGAGAAAAACCGTCAGCGACTTCGTTGACGGTTTTTTTCTATCTATTGAAAGGATGTGTTTTTGTGTTGACGGAGAAGACCGACGCCTTCGTGGAGTATCTGCGGGAAAACGAGAAAAGCCCCGCCACGGTGGAAAAATACATGCGGGACGCGCGCTCGTTTGCGGAATTCTTAGGGAACCGGGAGCTGTCCCGGGAATTTGTGCTGGCGTATAAACAATACATTATCGAAAAAGGATATGCGGCCCGGTCGGTCAATTCGATGCTCGCCTCGGTGAACGCGTTTCTGGAATTCCTCGGCAGACCGGACTGCCGGGTCAAGGCGTTGAAAATCCAACGGCAGGCGTTCTGTCCCGAGGAAAAGGAACTGACCAAAGCGGAATACCTGCGCCTTGTGGAAACGGCGAAAAAGAAGGGCAACGGGCGGCTTGCGCTGCTGATTCAGACCATCTGCGGCACGGGGATAAGAGTCGGCGAATTACGGTTTATCACCGTCGAAGCCGCGAAACGCGGCGAGGCGGTCGTGCGCTGCAAGGGCAAGACGAGAACCGTGTTTCTTGTGAAAGAATTACGCAAAAAACTGCTCCGCTGGTGCGCGGAGCATGAAATCAGATCGGGTTGTATTTTTATCACGAAAACCGGGAAGCCCGTGAACCGCACGACCGTCTGGCGGGAGATGAAAAACCTCTGCCGTCAGGCCCGCGTCGCGGAATCGAAGGTGTTTCCGCATAATCTGCGGCATCTGTTCGCCCGCACGTTTTACGGGATCGAGAAGGATATCGCGAAGTTAGCGGATATTCTCGGGCACAGCTCGATTGATACGACAAGAATCTATATTATATCCACCGGAACCGAACACAGACGGCGCATGGAGCATATGCGTCTTGTAATCTGAACGGAGTCGGGCACACGGAACGTAGGGACGATTATCAATCGTCCGGATTTGTCGGCGAAGGCACCCCGTCCTTGCGACGGGGTGGCGAGACGGCAAATTTGTCCCGTCGGCCCTGCGTTGCGGATCAACGCTGTTGTGATGATATACCCTGACTCGGCATCCCCTCACCCACCCCGCAAGGGGATGGATTCGGAACGCCGCCGGACGATT
>CACYHJ010000173.1 GCA_902774165.1 Oscillospiraceae bacterium | reverse complement strand
CTGTTCTGCTTCTTCCTTGTCGGGCTTGCCGCATCCCTCTGCAAGGACGCGGTCTCCGAGGTGTCGCTGGGCGTCGGGACCGCGCTCGGGTATATCCCCGCCGCGGTCTTCGCTCCCGCGCTGGCGCGGGAGCTGCTGAAACGCAGGCAAACCGCGCCGCCGGAAAAGAAAAAGGCCTTCGCGCTGTTCCGGGCGGGGGCGTGGGCGCTTGCCGCCCTGTTCGGCGTGAGCTTCGCGGTCAGCGTCACGCTGACCGGCTCCTACCGGATCATCGAGCATTTCTATACCTCATATTTTACCCACGTCGGGACGGAGCATCTCGCCCTTGACAGTGAAATCGAATCCGGGCCTTACAAAGGGATCCGGACCGGCAAAATGATCAAAACGCGTCAGCGCGCCATGTTTGACGATCTTGACGCGATCGCCGCCCGGACCGACGGCCCGGTCTATGTGTTCGCCCGCTTCCCGGCGGCGTATCTGTATCTTGATCGGCCTTACTGCGTTTATTCCACGTGGTTTGTCAACGCCGATTTCGACCGGCAGGCCGCCTATTGGCGGCAGCGGCCGGAAGTCTCGCCGGCGTATATTTATATCCCCTATTATCACGGCTCGGTGTACCTTGCCAATAATCAGACCTCGGGCAAGGGCTGGGAGGACGCCGATTTTGAAAAGCTCTCCGGCGTCTTTGACTATGAAACGACCCGGGGCGGCGCGGGGTATATCCTGAAGGTCCTCGGACCGGCTTAGTTGGTGGGTGCACTGACGTCTTGCCCGACCGTGTCTCCGCTGCCCGCTCCGGTCGGTGCTTCTGCGGCAAGCCGCAGAGATCGCCACCGGCGATCCGCACCTCCGCGAAGCATAGCTTCGTCGGTTGAGGCTAAAAACAGTCCACCGGACTGTTTTCTTAACGCCTCAACTCACGATCTCTCGATCTCACGCTATCACGATCTCACGACTTCACGATCTCTCGACTCTCGATCTCTCGACTCACGATCTCACGATCTCACGATCAACGATCTCACGATCTCACGACTTCACGTTTCATCCGAACACCCGTTCCACCAACTCTTTCAATCTTCCCTTTTTCGCTGCCTCAGCGGCGTCCGCCTCGACGAAATTCTTCGTCTCCTGCTTCATCTCGTCGTCAAAACCGAGAATATAATTGGTCGCGATCAGGTAAATGATGCGGGTGGGCGCCATGCCGTAAACCTGTTTTCTCAGAATGTGCCGGATGCGTTCGCCGTCGTCCGGGATCGCCTGTTTCATTTTCTCGCTGCGGTAGAGCCGCTTGACGATTTCGGTGATATAAAGGCCGGATTTCATATACAGATCCGCGAAAGTCTTCGTCGGGTCGTCGAAGCAGCCGGGGTTCTGTTTTTCAAGCTCGTCCACCATCATGGAAACGATGCGGCGGGGCGTGAAAATCTGGTTCGTCTTCTGCGGCGGGATATAATCGAAAATATCCTCCGTGCTGTTTTCGTCGAAATAATCGGCAAGACGCTCCCGGATCCGGCGGAATTCCGCGATGGAATCGTTGAACACCGTCTCGTCGAACAGACGCCCGCGGAAGACGCGCATCTCCTTCTTTTCCTCGTCGAAATATTCCCCGCCGTCCCGCAGAAAGCGGAAATTTGCCTCCGTGATGCCGGTGACCGCAAGAAAAACGTCGTCCTCGGTATAAGTATCGAAATTCGCCAGCGTCAGGCCGCCGTCGTCATAGGCCATGATAAAGCTGGGGATGGTGCGGGCAAAGCCGCGCAGATGGGAGCGCACCTCGTCCTCGACCGAGCGCTTGACGGTCTGTTCTTTATGTTTTTCAAGGATCTCGACGGTCTCCCTGGTCTTTTGCTCCAGCGTTCCTTTGACCTGCGTGTTCAGCGATTCGGTGAACGTCTTCATCGCGTCGTTTACCGCGTCCTGATACTGCCGCTGCGCCTCGTCGATCTGCGCGGGCGTTTCGGCGGCCTGCACCGCCCGGTCGCGCCGGACGTCGGCAATCTTTTTCTCCTGCTCGAAATCGCCGAGCAGGGTGTTGAGCGCTTCGACGCCCTTGCGGTTGTTGGCCTCGATCTCCTTTTTCACCCTGGCGCCGACCTTGTCGTAGGCGGCGAGAGCGGCGGCGGTGCGCTCCTCAAGATTTTCCCAGATCGCGCCCGTCAGACGGCTGAAATCGGCGAAATGCACGTCGTTGCCGTCGCCGTACACGTCGGGGATCACGTCCTCGAACGCCTTCGACACGTCCGGCGGCACCGTCTCAAACACCTTCTCGCCGAACAGACCCTGCGCGGTGCCGATCACGCGGCTGCCGTCGATGAGGACCTCGCCCTCGTCGTCCACCCGCACGTCGTCCATGGCGGCAAGGGCGTTCGTGTCGCCCTTTTTGCCCTTCTGCTCCTGCGCGGGGTTGAGCTTTTCCACGATCTCGCGCACCGCGGCGGGCGCGCCGAAGATGTTGGAAATATTCTGAAACAGGAAATTCGACATAAATCCCCGGCGCACGACCTCCTGACTTTTGAGCTTGCGGGGGATCGAGAGCACCTGTTTTTCGTCCAGCTCGACCATGGTTCCCTCGCTGTCTTCGCCGATGACGGGGAAGAAATTGAGCAGACGGCGGATATTCTCCGCCCGGTCGTCGCCGGTACCCCTGTCGCCCGCGGTTTCGGGGCGCAGGTTGTTGGCGAATTCGTCGAAAATAATCAGCGTGCGGGCGGGGTCGAAATCGAACACATAGGCGGTCTGCTTGCGCATGCGCTGTCCGTTCACGGTCAGGACGCATGGATTCTGCGCCCGGAACGCCGCCTGCATATAGGACGAGGGGCTTTTGAGGTTGCAGAGCATCAGCACGCCGCTCCACTCCGGCACGGTCACGCCCACGGTCAGCTGCCCCACGGTGAGGGTGATGGTCTTGTCGTGCGTCTTGATTGCTTCCCGCACGCGCTCCAGCGCCTTTTTCTGCCGCTGGTCCTCCAACAGCTCGTCCTCGTCGGTTTTGCCGTCGCCCGCGGCTAAAATCACCTTGTAATCATGAAAAACCGGGTCTTCGTTCAGAAGCTTTTCCAGCGCCTTCGCGCTCGCCACCCGGTTGAGATACCAGAGGGTATGCTTCAGCTCGTCCCGCAGGGCGGGGGTGGAGAAGGGATATTTTTCCTGCGTCGTCAGGGCGTGAAGGAAATTTTTGATTTCTTCCTCGTGCTCGAATTTCCCGTTCTCCTTCGTCGCGAAAAACTCGTTCAGGTCGAAGGCGTAATCGGTCGTGCCGTCCTCGTCGGACAGGTCAAGCCCTTTTTCGATCTTCTCCCGGATCATGGGTGAGAGCTGATAGGTGTACATCTCCATGCGGGGCAGCGCCTCATAGGGGTTATACGCCTCGCCGTCCCACGCCTCTTTTTTCTCCTGCTCGTCGGCGTAGGACCAGTTATAGATCTGATTTTCGGCGAACCGTCCGCTGGCGAGCTGCCGGAAGGGCGTGCCGGAGAGATACAGCGTATGGGCGCGTTTGATATTCCTGAACGCCCGGTCGGTCTTGTCGGTATCCACGCCCTCCTGCGATTCGTCCACCACAAGAAGGTCAAAGCTCTGCTCATAAACCCAGTCCAGCTTGTCGAATTTGCCGCCCAGATAGACCGAGCCCTTCATATCCTGCAGGGAGAGGAAGTTCACTGCGCCGTAATCGAAGCCGTCCTCCCGCTCTATGGTCATTTTTACGTATTCGTCGTGGGTCATTACGCCGGGAACGCCCTTCAGCGCGTCGGTATCGGCGACAAAGCAAAGCTTTTCCTGCCACGCGATGAATCTGCGGAAATCGTTCGCCCAGCTGTCGGCGATGCTGGGGCGGTTTGTGACGATCAGCACGCTTTTCATGTTCATGCGGCGCACAAGGTCGTAGCAGGTCAGGGTCTTGCCGAAGCGGGGCTTCGCGTTCCAGAGGAATTCCGCGCCGCCCTCCTCAAAATAGCCCTGCGTTTTCCGCACCGCCTCGTCCTGCTCCGCCCGCAGCGTATAGGGACTCGTTTCCTCCTGCGCCGACGCGCCCTGACGGCGGGCGAAGCGGTTGAACAGCAGCAGCGAGCCGTCGCCGTCGATGCGGAACCACTCGGTTTTCGGCTGCCGTTCCACCCGCGCCTGCGTTTCGAGATAGGCGTGGAAGTCGTGGTCGGTGAAGTATTCGCCGGAGCCGTCCTTGAACATGGCGTTGTCCTGCCACGCCACCACGGGATGAATATTTACCGTGTGGGTCTGCTGGCGGATCCGTTCCTCCACGGTCTGTTTTTCGGTATAGCCGATTTTCGTCCAGCCGTCGTGTCTGGGAACCTCGGGCGTGTTGTAGGCGTAGATCATCGGGATCACGCGGGAGAAGGAATGGATATTCGGAGCGTTCATGATTCCATCTCCTTTACGTGGGATTCGATGAAGTCGATTTCCGATTCGGAGAGACCGTATTTTTTGTACAGCTGCCCGTCGATTTCCGATATTGATTGTGACCAATCAATATCGGAAATCGACGTAAAGTCCTGAAGGGGAACAAGACGCCATACTTCCCTGTCGTTGTCTTGTGTTATTTTTAATATCCCAAGCATTATTCTTGCAAATTTGGACTTTACATATTTCAAAGCAGCATTAGCTTCATCTTCATTCGCAAAAGATCCAATACCAATAAAGGATTGTGTATACCCCACAAGGGGTTCCCCCACAAGGGGAGTAGATAATACTTCTCCTATTGCTCCGCTTCCATTTGCCCTGGGAATTAAAACTTTATAGTTAAACAAACATTCATGCTGTAAATCCACATATTTTCGTGGTATGTATCTCCATACTCTTTTGTTCTTTAAGATGCCTAAAACTTTAATATCATCTTCATATTGTTTGGTTTCCGTAAATGTAGATATTTTTTCAAAAGCATTATTACGAAAACGTTTATCTTTTCCACCGCTGCCAATAGCGGTTAATAATTCCGGATAATCTCCTAATAAAGCTGATAGATCAAAACGACATTGTGTATAAATAATATCTGCAAGTGATGATTCGCTAGACGATGGTGCAGCTTTTTCTCTAATACTATTTAACTCAGGGAATACAGTGTATACTCCAATTTCACCGAAATACTTTGTTGTATCTCGATAAGAGACGACAATACCACCTTTAATGTCAGTATTAGAAAATACAGACGCACTGTTTTGTTCATGAAACAGAATCTTAAAATGAGGATCGGAAAGCATTTTTTTATTCCACGCTTTCGGCGTAGAACCGGCGTTGAACAAAAATCTTGCCGGATGAATCAATTCCACCTTATCGGCAATCCGATATGCCTCTTCCATAAATTTATCATAAATCGGCGGTGCAAATCCCTTATTTTCCCCCAAGGTTTCATCCTGATACGGCGGATTCCCGATGATATAATCAAACTTCATACTGCCTTGTCCTCCTTCTTTGAACGCGTAATAAGGGACGCTTTTCTTCGACCGCCAGTCGTAAACGAGGCAGGGCTTCGGCTCCTCCTTCGGCGGCTCGAACAGGTCGAACATGCTCACCTGCCGCACCGGCTCATAGAGCGCGCCCATGGGGATCGTCCCCTTGAGGCCGTCCATCTGCCACAGGTTGCGGGCGGCGATCTGAGCGTATTCCTTCAGCTCCTTATCCGTCGCCTGCCGCCCCCAGCGGTCCTCCAGATATTCCGTGAAGCTGAGCAGCATATTGATGCGGGCGATGAGCAGGCTGTCGCCCTGATATTCGTAGCCGTAAACGGATTGAAACGCCTTTTTCGTCATCTGAAGCCATGGGCCCTCTTTGGACGTGTGCTCATTGACGATCCGCATTTTGCGGTCCAGCAGGCCGACCCGCTCCCCCGTGGGGATGATTTCGCCGGTCTCGGTATCGTACCTTGAAAAAAGATACGGCGCCTCGCCGCAGGTGATCTCCAGACG
>CACYHJ010000172.1 GCA_902774165.1 Oscillospiraceae bacterium | reverse complement strand
TACTACTTTCTCCATGTGTTCCCATTTGAAGTCCATCTCCTTTTTATTGATTATACCATTACGAACTTCAAATGTACATTTTTATTATACAGGTTCAATCAATTCCGAATTCCGAATTCCGAATTCAGCATTCCGAATTATTCAAATCAGAATTTTCCCGCCGCCGCACGATACGCCCCGGGGCCGATATACGTATTAATGACCCGAATAAACGCCGAGGTGGAAAGCCGCTCGGGCAGGGCGAAATACCGCAGCAGGGCGCGGCGCCTTTGCGCGCTGTTCTCTCTGCCGGAAAACCCGTCGGCGTAAAGGTCGGCGGCGGTGATCTCCTGCGCGGGCGCATCGCCCCCGTCTTCCAGCAGCACGCCGGAGCGCTCAACGGCCTCCTTCAGCAGCCCGGAATCAATCGCCTCAACGCCCAGCTTGCCTTCGGCGGAGGCGCGATCCTTTCGTTTTTCCTTCCCGTAAACGTCGGGGATATAGGCGTGGAAGATCCGGTTCTCCGGAATCATCGACCCGAGAAACGCGCGGATCTTAAAGCCCGCCGCGTCGCTGTCGGTGAGAATCAGAACGCCCTTTTCCTCCGCAAGGCGGCGGATGAACCGCTGTTTCTCCTTATTATTGAAAATGCCGAAGCCGTCCGTTTCGATAATCAGCGCGTCCAGCACGCCGGAAAGGCGCATTTTATCGTATTTTCCCTCGACGATGACCGCCTTGTCCGTTTTCAGCGTAAGACCGCCCCCAGTTTGACCAGCGTTTCCTCCAGGACGATATTCTCGCTGCCGCCCCGGGATTTCAGGCACAGATCCGCGTTGTCGAGGATCTCAAGGCAGCGGATGATCCCGTCCATGGTGACGCGCCGGGCGTTGCGCCGGGCCTTGTCCAGCACAAAGTAGCTCGAATAGGAAAAGCTCTTCATCAGCTCGGCGTTGGTTTTTCTTGATTGTTCTGCGAGCTTCACGCGGTAGATGTTCACGAAGGGAGAAATCAGCGCCCCCATAATGCTTTGCGCGGGCGTGCGGAAAAACAGCAGGATCTCCAGCGCGTTCAGCGCCGCCTCGAGATTGCCGGCAAACAGACGGTCGGTGATGTCGAACACCGTGGCCTCCAGCGTTTTGACGGCGACCCGGTCGATGATTTCGGCGGTGACCTCCCCGCCGGCGGCGTAGGCGCAGACCTTGTCCAGTTCGTTCATCAGGTTGTAAAGGTCCGTGCCGCAGTACTGCAGCAGCAACTGAGCGTTCGCCGTCGAGAGGACGGCGCCGCGCCGTTTCGCCCCGTTCACCAGCAGACGGACGACGCGCTGCTCCGGCAGCTTGTTCAATTTTGCGATAAAGGCGTGCTTTGACAGAACGTCAAACATCTCTTTGCGCTGTTTTTTCACGCCCTTGTCCTCCCCCTCCGTCTCGTCGCGGCTCTGTTTGGGAGGAAAATCCGCGTCCGGAAGGTTGAAAATCAGCACCGTGCTGTCCGGCACGTGGGCAAAGTATTCCGTCAGCAGCTTACAGTCCGCGGACGATACCTTCGTGAGCGGGAAATCCCGCACCACGACGCAGTTGCGCCCCATCATCAGCGGCGCCTGGTCCGCGGCGGCGAGGATCTGCTCCGCCGTGCACTCCGCGCCGTCCAGCTTTTTCAGGTTGAACACCTCAAACCCCGGCGTCACGCAGGAGGTCACCAGCTGGTTCATATAATGCTCCTTGAGATACGGCTCCGCGCCGCAGAACACGTACAGCCGCTCCGGCACCCCGGACGTGACGCTTTGCTTGATCCGCGCCTCATCCTCCACCACAGGCATCCGATCACCCCCGCAAAATAAGATCAAATCCGTTTCCGGAATAATAGATATTTCCTTTGTTTTCGCCCGTTCCGGGCAGAACGACGATGCCGTCCGTCTCCGGGATCTCCGCGTCCCGGGGCAGAAACAGCACGTCCGCGTCCGCGGGCGCCTTCCCGCCGTTCAGGCTGAACGAAACGGTTTTTCCGTCCGCGCGCAGCAGAACGAGATTTCCCGCAACGCGCACCTCAAGCCCGTCGCCGCGGACCGTGACCGCGTCGACGTTTGTCGCCGCCGCCCGCGGGCAATAAGTCTCTTTGATCCTGCCCTGGGATTTCCCCTTCGGAAGATAGAGAAGGTCCAGGTCATAGACCCCCTTTTCACTCAGCATCGAGGACGCGGCGTAGGACGGCGATCCGGCGCAGCAGAGCATTGAAAAATCCTTGTACATGATAAGGACCTCGGATTTGCCGCCCGGCGTCGCGGTTACTTTTATTTTATCAAATTTTTCCGCGCTTGTAAATATGCTCAGGCAAAAACACGCCAAAAACGCGCTCAGCAGAACCGCGCCCCGCGGCGCTCTCCGCCGCGTAAAACGCTGCAGCAGAAGCCAGAGCGCGGCGGAGGCAATCAGCACGGCAAGATAAACCGGCAGATTGAATCCGGCGCGCATGGAGAACGTCCGGGCGATGCGGTCCGTCCAGGAGATCATGACGCCGCAGACGGCCGCGGCAAACCGGATTCCGGGGATAAATCCCGCAAGGACCGACAGCCCGCCCACCGGCAGAGCGATCTGCGCAAGAGGGACGACGAGCAGGTTCGCCAGCGGCGCGGCGACCGAAACGCTGCCGAACGCGGTCAGCATCAGCGGCGCCATGACCGCGGTGATCGTGATGCTCAGCAGCAGCACCGATACCGGCCACAGCAGCAGCTTTGTCGGGACGCGGCGGCCCAGACACCGCAGCGTCCCCGCCCGGACGGCAGGAAACAGATACTCGGAGAAAAAAATCACCCCGAGCATTGCGCCGACGGACAGCAGCAGCGAGGTGCTGCCGCCGGAAAACGGCTCGGCAAGGGTGATCAGCGACAGCGCCGCGCCGAGCGAATTGAGCAGATCGCTCTTCAGGCGGAACGAATTGCCCGAAAACACGATGACCGCCATAATCGCCGCCCGTACCGCCGATGGCGGGAAGCCGGTGACGGCGCAGTACAGGGCCGCGAAGGCGGAGGGCAGAAGAAACGCGAATTTCTTTTTTACCCGCAGAAGCCGGATCAAAAAGTATACCAGCCCAGCCCACATGGAGACGTGAAAGCCGGAGACGGCGAAGATATGGCTGATCCCGGCGGCGGAGAACGCGTTTTTCACCCGCTGCGGCAGATAACCCGTGTCGCCGAAAACGATCCCGCACAAAAGCCCGCCGCCCGTCCGGTCCGTCGCCTCGACGATTCGCTCGCAGAACCTGTAACGCAGCAGGGCAAGCCGGTCAAACACATTGCGGGAAACGCCGCGCCGGACGCGAAGGCATCCCAGCGCGTTTCCGCCGAGATAAACCCCGCGGGACATATAGTAAGACCGGTTCTCCTCCCTGCCCGGAAGATAGACCGACTGCGCCTTCACCTTCAGGAAATCGCAGGGACGAAGGTCAAGATCGTTTTCCGAGGTCAGGCGGATTTTCAGCCCCGTATCCTGTTCCCGCAGGGTATATCTGTAATAATTCTCCATCGTCTGCGCTTCGGTCACGAAGCCGGACAGCTCCGCCGCGTCATCACACACCAGCTGAGTGGCGGGCTGATAGACCAGGGCGTATTTCAGCACGTAAGCGCCGGAGGAAAGAAACACCGCCGCCGAGATTGTCATGGCGACAAGCAGGGCGGCGGTATGCCGGCGTCGGATAAAATACAGAAACACTGCGACGGCAAACAAGACGGCGGACACAACGGCCGCCGCCGGATATGCGGAGAGATTCCGGTCCCGAAGCAGAAGCAAAGCCGCATACGAGGCAAAACCGAAGACTGCCGCGGCGCGTTTCATCAGTCCTTGAAGAACAGAGGCAGTTTTTCGAGATAAACGATGTCGTCCCGGTCCGCCGCTTCGCCCTCGGCAAGCACGGCGCACTTGGCGACGATCTCACAGTCGAACTGCTCCACCAGCTTTTCGGTGGCGGCAAGGGATTCGCCGGTGCTGATCACGTCGTCGACGATCAGCACGCGTTTGCCGTTCATCTGTCTGCCCTCGGTGCCGTCAAGATAGAGCGTCTGCGTATTGAGGGTGGTGATGGAATGAACGTCCACGTGCACCGGGTCGCGCATATAGACCTTCATGCCTTTTCTCGCCACAAAATAGGGCTTGCCGCTCTGGCGGGACATTTCATAGGCCAGCGGAATGCTCTTTGCCTCGGGGGTGACGATATAGTCGAACGCGGGAACCTTTTTCAGCAGCTCTTTCGCCGCGGCGACGGTGATCTCTACGTCGCCGAACAGAATGAAGGCGGCGATATCCAGCTTGTCGCTGACGGCGCAAAGAGGCAGATCGCGCTCCAGCCCCGCGATGGTCATTTTAAACGTATCGGACATAACAATGCTCCTTTTTCACTGTTCACTTCTCACTGCTCACTGTTCCCTTCATCAGCCCGGAGGCCAGGTGAAATCACGGCCGGCGAGAAGATGGAAATGCAGATGCTTCACGCTCTGCCCCGCGGCGTCGCCGCAGTTGGTCACGACGCGGAAGCCGTCGGAAAAGCCCTTCTCGGCGGCGATTTTCGCCGCGACTTCAAAGATGTGCGCCACCACCGCGCTGTTTTCGGCGTTGATCGCGGACGCGCCGGAAATGTGCGTCTTCGGGATCAGCAGAATGTGATACGGCGCCTGAGGGGCAAGATCGTTGAAGGCGAGAACGGTATCGTCCTCATAGACCTTCGTCGAGGGGATCTCCCCCGCCGCGATCTTACAGAAAATGCAGTCGGACATCAGGATCGCTCCTTTCGTTGTTGGTTGTTGGTTGCTCGTTGCTGGTTGCTCGTTGCTGGTTGCTCGTTGCGGTTGCCGGTTGTCGGTTGCCGGTTGTCGGCTATCTGCTATCTGCTATCGGCTATCAGCCGTCCCCCGACCTTCACCCGACGAAGCCTTTGACGATCTCCGCGCTCTTTTCAAGCGCCTCGGCGACCTTGGACGCGTCCTTCGCGCCCGCCATGGCCGAGTTGGGCTTTCCGCCGCCGCTGCCGCCGGCGAGCTTCGCGATCTCACGCACGATATTGCCCGCATGGGCGCCGGCCTTCACCGCCTCCGCGCCGCAGGCGCAGGCGAAGGTGATCTTCTCGCCGTTGACGCCGACGAAGACCGCGATCAGGGCGGGGTCCTCCTTCACGGCGTCGTCCGCGGCGGAGCGCACGTCGTTGGCGGCCGTCGCGCCCAGGTCCGCGGTCAGCAGCTTCACGCCGCCGATCTCTACGGCGCTGTCCTTCATCGACGCGGTCTTCATCGCGTTCAGCTCCGCCTTCAGCGCCTCCGCCTCTTTTTCAAGCCGCTTGATCTCGGCAGCCATGGACGCCGCCTTCACGGGGACGTCCTCGATATTGCCGGTCTTCATCGCGGCCGCCGCGTCGGAGAGCAGCGCCCGGTATCCGTCGTCCAGCGACAGCACGCCGAAGCCGGTCACGCCCTCGATCCTGCGCACGCCGGCTGCGACGGAGGACTCGGAGACGATACGGAACAGGCCGATATCGCCGGTAGCGGAAACGTGGGTGCCGCCGCAGAGCTCCTTGGAAAAGTCGCCCGCGGTCACCACGCGCACCACGTCGCCGTATTTTTCGCCGAACAGCGCCATCGCGCCCTCGGCTTTCGCCTCGTCGATGCTCATTTCTTTCGTAACGACGGGGATATTTTCAAGAATCTTTTCGTTGACAAGGGTCTCGACCTTTTTCAGCTCCTCGCCGGTCAGGGCGGAGAAATGCGTGAAGTCGAACCGCACGGCGTCGCCGTTGACCAGCTGGCCCGCCTGCTCCACGTGGGTGCCCAGCACGCTGCGAAGCGCCGCCTGCAGCAGGTGCGCCGAGGTGTGGTTGCGCATGGTCGCCCGGCGAAGCGAAGCGTCGACGCGCGCGCAGACAACGTCGCCCACCTTGAGCGTCTCGCCTGCCTCGAGGACGCC
>CACYHJ010000171.1 GCA_902774165.1 Oscillospiraceae bacterium | reverse complement strand
CCGGCGAAATGGATCACCGCGTCGATTTTCTCCGCGGCAAAGACCTTTCTGAGTCCCTCCCGGTCGCGGATATCGCATTCACAGACTTTGAAATCCTTCCCGGTAATCTGACGGATCCGGTCCGCCGCCTTCGGGGAGCTGTTGCAGAAATTGTCAAGAACGACGATTTCGTACCCCGCGTTCAGAAGCTCAACGCAGGTGTGGGAACCGATATATCCGGTTCCGCCGGTCACAAGAATAGCCATAATAACACCTCTTAATTTATTACCCCATCACAGCGCCCAGATTGTGCGCCGTCATGTTGCTGTCAAAATAAATCAGGGAAAAACAGGGGGATTTGATCGCAAGATTCATCACCTTCAGGCGGAAGACCTCCCCCGCGGAATCCCGCTCGGTCAGAATCCGGTCGCCGATGCGGATGGCCGTCATATAGCCGATCTCCGGCGAGAGCGCTTTGTCGTGCGCCAGCACCTGCAGCCAGGTGGCCGGATCCGGTCCCAGATTGATTTTACTGTCGTATTTCAGGATATGCTCCCGCATCTCGGCGGAAGTGAAAGATTTGACGTTGATCAGATTCGCATAGCCGGAATAAGTATAGACGTCCCAGTCGTAGTAGCTGGTCACAGGCCGCAGATAAGGGGTGTCGACGCCCCAGATCGAATACCCTGCGGCGGTCACGCCGGCAGAGTTGGTATAGAACGTGGCGTTGACGGTATCGCCGTTATAGGTCATGAAAATGCCGTAGGTTTCCGTAACGGCGGCAAGCACGTCGGCGTTGACCTTGCTCATATCCGCGGCGATGGCCATGCTGTGCTTATTGGGGATCTGATAGCCGTATTTTCTCAGCTGCGTGTAAACCGCAACGGCCTGCGCCTTCAGCGCCTCTCTGTCGCCCTTCGCAAGCCACCCCATTTCGTTTTGCACGACGCGGCACACCAGCTCAAAGGTTTTCACCACCTCGCCCGTATAGGTCGAGCTGAACTCCGGCGGAGCGGAATCCACCATAAACGAGACGCCGGGATAATAATGGGCGAGGATATTGACAAAATCATACCCATGGCGGGAGAAGGCGATCGCGCCGCACTGGCTCATGCCGACGCCGTGGCCGTGGCCATATGTAATAAACACAAAGGTATCCGGAGAGACTTCAATGGTCGGCATCTGCGGGAACGCGGGCAGGTCCGGGTAGGCAACGTCGTTGATCGTCGGGAAGATATAGGTCGATACCGAAGCGGCGGGGACCGAAGGCTGCGGCGAGGCGGAAGAATCGGCCGCGGGCACGGCTTCGCTCTGCGCCGCGGGTTCACTTTCCGGAACCGCCGGGAGCGTCTGCGCCGCCGACGGCTGCAGGAGCTGCGGGTCAACCGTGACGGGGATCCCGGTCGTCAGCAGCTGCAGCGCGGCTGCTTCGGTCTCGGTGCCGACGGTCTTACGGGAGAATGAGGCGGCAAAAATCATGCCGCAGATCAGAATCACCGCAGCAATCGCAGCCACACGAAAATATTTTTTTTCCGCAAAGATCCGCATCAGCATTTTTCACAACGACTCTTTTCAATCAGACAGAAAACGCGCCGGCCGGTCGGGGGATGCAGCGGACCGGCCGGCGCATATTATGGCAACACCGCACAAATACGAATGCGCGTCTTGCCCCATCTTTGTTCCGTCATCTTGCACAGCTTTTTCTTGACAACCGTCAGGTTGCCTGCGAAAAATCTATACAATCTGACGAAAAAATCTGCTGCGCAATCCGCACTCCCGAATTGTGCGGCGTTGCCTTATCATTCAGAACACGTCAAAATCCGTATTGTCCGATTTGATCGGACGGTCCGTCACCGCGCAGATGATCAGCGCAAACAGCTCTTTCGCCGCGCGTTTCAGGAAAGCGGACATCTCTTCTCCGGCGGAGGTCACGCGGCTGACCGCGGTCTCGCCGCCGCAGACAACGGAGACATAGACAAGGTGCTGCACTGCGCCTTCCTTCTGCACCCGGTAGATATTGGACATGGCGCAGCCCAGTTCGGAATTTTCCTCCCACGCGGCGTCCGCCGCGAGCTTCGCCGTCAGCTCTCTGGGCGTCAGGTCGGAGGGCGCGGGCCTGGTATCCACAAATTTAAAACAGGCGGCATATTTTTCACCGCCGGCACGGGCGGGAACGCGAATGTATTCCGCCGTGGGTGAATTCGCGACCCCCACGGCAAGATGCCGCCGGAACAGAATGCCTGCCGCGTCTTTGCACAGTTTTACCTGCGGCTCGTCCGGAGAAGGCGCCAGCACGGTTTTGCGGGCAAACCAGTCGGCGATTTTTGTCTGCGTGACGCTCACGCTGCCCTCATAAACAGGGATCAGGATAAAGTTGCCCCGACCGGTTGCGGTGCAGAACGCGGTATTGATCCCGTCCTCCGACGGGAACATGACGGTGGACGGCGGGAAAAGCGAATACTGTTCCTTTCGGGAGGCAGGAAAGGATTCGGGCAGCAGATCGAGGATGTCCACAGAGATGCTCGTGCTCATCTCAAGATACTCGAAAACCTTCATTTTCATTTCAAGATACAGCGCCGGCGACACGTAGACGGCGCAGACGTCCTGCGACTCGATGGACTCCTGCAGCGCCGGCATCATCGCTTCGATCGTCTCAAACCGCTCGAAGACGCAGGGGTTTTCCGAATAAGACGCATAGACCGCGGTCATGCGCGCCCGGTCAACAAGCCCCGGCGTGTGATCCTGATCGCCGCAGTAAAACACCCGGATCAGCATGGTTCTTCCTCCTTATGTGTTCGGCTCCCAACGGAAAGCGTCCCGGAAGGGATTTGTCTGTTTATGAACGTCATACCACTTCTGCGGATAACGCGGCGTCGCGTTTTCCACCGCAAGAGAAACGTCCACGTTTTCATCCTCGCCCTCGCGCACCATCCGCGCGATCACAACAAGACGTTCGTCGTCAAAATCGTAGGCGCAGGTGATCAGGGAAAGGAACTTATCGTTCTCATTCCACTCCACCCCGGTGTCGATGATCGACCGCTCCTTCACCGCCTCAATATAGGATTTCAACGATTCGCGGGTATGGAAATTCGGCACGATGATATTGAACATATAGCCGTTGTCGTCCGAGGGCTTGTTGTTGGTGACAAACACGGCGCAGATCTTCCATTTGTAATTGCCGAACAGCGTATTGTACTCGATCAGGGGATGATCTTTATAAAACTCCAGCGCGCTCTGATCCTTCGTGCCCTCATAGTACTCCGAAAGCTTGGCGAACATCAGCCCGTCCTTCATATGATGGCCGTAGATGATCGTATTGTCGTCCAGCTCCTTCGGGTTGTTGCGGTAATCCATATAGGGCTGGCCGTATTTGGTGTCCACCTTCAGAAAATTGTGCTTGAGATAAAAATTATTGTCCTCGCCCCGGACGATCGGCGCCTCGATGTTCAGCCCGTCGATGGAGATATACCCCACCGTGTCCTGATTGCGTGCGTAAAGGTCCGCATAGGCGACGTTCATGCCGGCAGGAAATTCGATATCCGGATACTTTGCCCGGATCTCGGCCCAGGCGCGGGCGTTTTCATCCTCCGACACGGCCGTCGGCGGGATTTTGTTTTCGGTATCGATCTTTTTCGCTTCCCAGAGCTCAATGAAATAATTTGTAAAATACAGCGCGCAGATCAGAAGCACGAGGAACGAGACGTCCATCACGATCTTGCGTACGCATTCGCCGCGGGAATCCCCGTTCCATGGGATGAAGGATTTCATGATCCGCCTTCCGCGGGTCATCTCCTTCTTCTCTTTCTTTTTCTTCTTTTTCTCTCTGCCCTCGCGTTTTTCCTTGCCGTCGCCTACGGGCGGCAGAGGTTTGCGCTCGCCGATGGTCTCAAAGGGAGCGTCCTTCTCTGCGTGGGTCGCGGTGTCTTCATCGTAAAGGACGCGGACGTTCTCACTCTTTTCGCGGATCATCCTGCGCCGCTCGGCAACCGACAGCGGGACGCTGTTCTCGGAGGAACGGGAATTGGCGGATCTGCCGGCGGCAAGCCTACCGCCGACGACCGACGGGTCCTCCTGCGCGTCAAAGACGATACGCGCGCCTTTTTCGTCATATTTATCATATTTGCTGCGCGTCGAAGCGGTCCGGTCGAACCGGTCGTCGTCGGTGCGAGGCGCATATGTCTGCCGATCCGGAGCGGAACGGTAAGAGGGCGTTCGCTCCGTTCGGTCGGCACCATAGTCCGTATAAGCTGATGAACCGGAAACGTCAACACCGTAACGCCGCGCCATTTCGGAGATGGAATCATCCCCCTGCGCCTGACGGCGCTGAGAGGAAACCTCGCTCAGAATATCCGCGATCTCTCCGTCCAGGTCCGCGCCGCGGCCGTAAACGTCCTTATTGTCACTCATCAACTTCACTTCCTTACTTTAAAAATTATTCCCCGGTTACTCCGCGGGATACCACTTATCGGAATTACGGTACGGGTTATTTCCGCCGTAAACGCTGTAATAGAGCTGCGGCATGCGCGGATTTTCATTCTGCGTCCACTCCCTGCAGGGGAATGCCCTGGTTGATGGTCATGATGTTTCCGGAATCTGTCGAAATCAGGTTGAGGACACGGGACAGTACGCCGGCTTTATGTTCCAACAACAAGGAAAGGGTGATGATTTTGTCGTCCGGCTGAACGTCAACCGTGGTATTGATATAACTGCGCTCTTTGACCTGGTCGATGAATTCCATAAAGTTATCGTCGTTCATTCCCGTTGCGATATAATAGAACAGATACCCGTTATCACCGTCGGAATCGCCGTTTGTGAGGAAACAACCGATGACTTTCCATTTATAATCACGGTAAAGCGTATCGAACTCGATCACCGGAGCGGTTTTATAGAACTCGACGTCAAGATATTTATGCACGTCGCCGAAAATATAGTCGTCGTAGCTTTCGTTCTGATCGTCGTCAAAATTGTGGCCGTAAATAACCGTATTGCGGCGAAGATCCTTGACGCCGGAATACGCATCGAGGAAAATCGTGCCGTACCGGGTCCAGCGGCCCCAGAGATCGTGCTTGAGATACTGGGTATTGTTCGTTTCCTGATAGACGGCCGCGTCAATCGAGGTGTTCGGCACGCTGAGCCAGCCGACGAAATGCGTATCGGCGGCATAGATTTCCTTGAATTTTTCCTGTATCCCATCCGGGAACTCGACGGAATCGGCGACTTTGCTGCTCAGCGACGCCATCGCGCCGGAAGGATCATACATCTGCACCCCGTCCACGACAACGGTTTTCGGGCCCTTGCTCTGATCGGCGTTTGATTTGCCGGTCAGCAAAAGATAACCCACAAACACCGCGATGATCACAAACGTCAGGGCGATGATGATCCAGAAGGCAAGCTTTCTTCTGCGATCCTCTTCCGCCCGCACGTCCGCCGGCAGAACGGCGGATTCTTCTTTCTTTTTCTTTCCGGCAGCCTCGGGCGTTTTGATTTCCGTGCCCTTCAGCTCAAGATCTCTGTTTTTCATTGGTTCTTCTCCCGAATCGTCAGATATTCATTCAGCAGCTCAAACGCCGCTTTCACGGCGGCGGCGCGGTTCTGATTCCGGACGTCCCCGGAAAAATGATTGCGCAGTTCAACGACGCGGCTGTATCCGTCCGAAGTCCAGATGCCGAGATAAATCAGCCCCACAGGCTTGTCCGTGCTGTCGGAGCCCGGCCCGGCGATTCCGGTGACGCCGACGCCGATCTCCGTTTCGGCAAACGCCGCGATTCCTTTTGCCATCTGCTCCGCGGTCTGTTCGCTCACCGCGCCGTAAGCGCAGAGCGTGTCATGCCGCACGCCGAGCAGTTTTTCTTTCATATGGTTTGAATAGGTCACGCCGCCGAATTCGAAAACCTCGGAGGCGCCGCCGATCTCGGTGATCGCCGCGCTGACGAGGCCGCCGGTGCAGGATTCCGCGAACGCGACGCGCTTCCCCGCCCGCTTCAGGCGCAGAACGAGATCCCTCAGGACTTCTTCCTTCATCACACTTCCCACAATAAACCCCTCAATTTAACATATTATCAGCTATAATATCAATTGTACCTGACAGTATACCACAAAGCACTTCTATATTACAAGTACTAAATTTTGAAAATCGGTAAATTTTATTGTGTTTTTCCGCCTCCCGGCGGAGAAGATTCGGAACAATAACGAATTTACACTTGCAAAAGTGTATTCTATCATATATAATTAACTGGATAAGATTGAGTATTTTTGCTTTTCGGAGATTATTATGTCAAAATTCAGCAAGCGGGAGCTTGCCGGGATCTTTATCCGCTGTGCGATCGCGATGGCGATCTTTACCGTGGCGATTCTGAACTACGACCGGCTGTCCACCATCGACGTGACCCATCTGACCAAAGAACTCGGCACCGATACGCAGAAAAGCGCGGCGGTTTTGGGGATCTATGCCCTCAAGGCGGTCGTTTTCGTGGTGCCCGCGTCCCTTGTTTACGTCGCCGTGGGCGGGATTTTTCCCCACCTCTGGGCGGTGCTTCTGAACCTTGCCGGGATCTTTCTGGAACTGACGATCACGTTTTTTCTGGGCAAGCTGCTCGGCAGAAAAACCGTGACGACGATTCTTTCCAAATCGGAAAAGGGGCGCAGGCTGCTCGAAAAAGACGTGGGGACGAAGCCGGTGATGATTCTCGGCATCCGCGCGGTCCCGGCGTTCCCGATCGACCTTGTCAGCCTGCTGTACGGCATCACCGGGATCGGATATTTCAAATATATCCTTTTTTCATTTCTCGGCGTTTCCTGGCGCGTAATCCTTTTTACGATCATCGGCAACGACCTGTTCAAGTTCATCCCGATGGACAAAATCATATTGATCGCGACCTGCATGATTCCCGTCGGCGTCGTGATTTACCTGATCAGGAAATTTGCGTTCCCCAAAAAAGAACGCGAGGAGGAATCAAACGATGCGCAATAACGTGTTTTTTCGACTCTGTTCCCTGCTTCTGTGCCTGAGCTTTGTACTTCTGTTTGCCTCCTGCGGCGCGTCAGGGCCGAAGGAGAAGGAAAAGGAGACGGACCCGACGACGCAGACGTCCGACGCGGATGAAACCACCCGGAGGGAAGAAACGGAAAAAACGCCGGATGAGACCACGGCTGCGGCGCCGAGCAGCGAGCTGCATACGGACGTCAACGGCGTTGTGATTGCCCCCACCGGCAGACCCGCCGACGTATCGGAGGCGCTCTCCGCCTATAAAAAAGCGGCGGCGAAGGTCAAGGACGACTGCCCCGGCTTCACGCGGATCCAATGGCAGGACTTCAACGAGATCGACACCGGCGAGCCCACGGGCATCGCGGCGCGCATTCTCTCCGTTGTATCGAAGAATCTTGTGACCCATCGTTCCGAGGCCGACGCGAAAGCAAACCCCCGGACCGTGGCAAAAGGCGACGCGGACGGAGCGGAAGAGTTTTTCCCGATTTTCGGCTCCGCCTACGGATACGTCGACGCGCCGGACACAGAATTCATCACCGGCGCGGAGCTGACCGAGGGCAAGGGCTATACCGAGTATTACCTGTATTTCGCGAAAGAGGTGAATCCCGTCGCGGGAGGGATCGGCATGGGGAGCCTGATGTGCCCGTTCAACCGGACAGCGATCCTCGACGCGATCAAGAATTACGTATGGAACGTGCAGAAGGATACGCTGAAGCTCGACTGCACCTACGACAACTGCTACCTGATGTTCCGGATCGATAAGAGAGGCCGGATGACGCGTCTTGAAAACCATATGTACACCGATATCGAAGCGGAAGCGCAGGTAGACCTGCTGGTCGCGGAAACGGATTTTCTGAACGGCACCTGCCGATATGAGGAACATTACATCTTCTCAGATTTCGAATATTGATCCCGAGGTACATTATGAGAAAAATCATTCAGCTTCCGGTCGCTCTGCTTGCCGTCGCGGCGATTCTGTTCGGTTTTCCGGCTTCGGCCGCCTATGCCGAGGACGGCGACGCTGACGGCAGAGCGCTGCAGATCGTCTCCGATATGGGCGATCATGAGCGGTTTCCGGAGAATTCGGTCCCCGCGATCCGCAGCGCCGTCGAACAGGGCGCCGATATGGTTCGACTGCCGGTGCAAAAAACCGCGGACGGCGTGCTGGTCCTCTCGGAGGACCCGGATCTTTCCCGGCTCTGCGGCGTCGACGAAACGCCGATCGCAAGGCTTGAGAGCGCCCGCGTGCTCTCGCTGCCCATGCGGGTGTTTTACGGCGGTTCGGTACAGACGACGGATCAGACGGTGCCGTCCCTTGCCGACGTATTGAAAACCTTTGCGGGTCAGACAAAATTCATGCTGGATTTTGATTTTTCCATCCGGGACGACGTTTACGCCGCCGTGAAAAACGCAGGGATGACAAAAGACTGCTCGTTCGTGCTGCGCGCCGGCGCGAAGAAAGCCGCCGCGTGGAAAAACACGCTGGACGCGCCGGTGAAATATTGGATCTACCGAAAGACGAATATCATATTTTCCGCCCTCTCCGCGCTGAAAACCGCAGAGGAGGACAGCGACGGGTCCGTATTTTTCGCCACCTCCAACGCCTACGGCGTGATCTTCGGCGGTTCCGTCGGCAAACGGCTGTCAAAGACCTCCGGCGCCGCCGTCAGGATCTCTGAAAAAGAGCTTGCGGGGAAACGGCTCGATACCGCCGATTACTGGGACAATCTGATCGAGACCGGTTACAACGTGCTGATCACCGACCGGGTCGCCGCGCTTGCGGAATACCGGGACGAAAGCGTCCGGGCGAGAACGGCGCTGAGCGAATACACGCAGACGGTAAAATCCACGTTTCAGCCGGAGGATCTGCGCTCCCCCGCCTACCGGAAAATGAGATTCGCGTACAGCAACGCGATGAACGACGCGCTGCGGCTCTCGGCAAAGACCTTTGCGGGAAAAGCGGAATGTGAAAACGCAAAGTTTGCCCTTTCCCATGCGGTCGACGAGATTGAAATGAACCACGAAAAGATCCTCAGCGGCGAGGCGGATCTGCGCCTGACGCCCGGCAGAATCCTCACGGCGATCCTCACGGTTGCGGCGTTTGCCGCGCTCGAAATATTCATCGCAAAGAAACGCGGCGGGAAGACCGCCCGTCCGAAGAAAACCTGATTGTGGAGGAAAACACATGTTTACGTTTCTGATCATCGCATTTTCCGTTGTCTGTCTCGGCGTGATGCCGTTCTTCCTGGTGGAACAGCGCAATCCGTCGCTGCGTTCCCTGATTCTGAAAATGGTCTGCGCTTCGATGTTTGTTCTGGTCGGCGCGTTTTCCCTGAAAAAAAGCGGGTCCACCCCCTATGCGCAGTTCATGCTGTACGGGTTGATCTGCGCGTGGTTCGGCGATTTGTTCCTCCATATTCAGGGTAAAGCAAAACCCCCGTGCATGGTCATCGGCGTGCTGGCGTTTCTCTCGGCGCATATCATGTATCTCATCGCGTTCAGCAAGGAGCTGGCCCGCGTGTCGCCCGAGGCGAAAATGTTTACCGTCGGCGCCGTGATCTTTGTCGCCGCGACCCTTGTGATTTACACGATCGTCATCTTCCTGACAAAAACGCCGATGAATCCGGCGCTTCTGGGGCTTTACGTTTACGCGATATTCCTGACGTTCATGTGCTTTACGGCGCTGCGGCTTTCCGCGTTTGTCTATCCCACGAGCCGGTTCGGCGCGCTTTTGCTGGGCACCGGAGCGATCCTGTTCGTATTCTCCGACGCGTCGCTGGGAATTCTGATGTTCAATAATAAACTGAAAACCAATTTCCCGCTGAAAATCTTCAACATCGGCACCTATTTTATCGGCCAGCTGATGCTTGCCGCCACGATCTTGACCGTCGGACACTGAACCCGTAAGGAACACTCCCTGCGTTCGCCGCATATGATGCGGTGTAACGAAAGGAGGGAGACAACATGTTCAACAACAGCTACGAGCTTCTGATCATCATCGTGCTGATTATTGTTTTGGGCGGTTTCGGCGGCTGCAACAATAACGACAACGGCTGCGGTTGCGGGTGCGGCTGCGGTATGTAACGCAAAACGAATAAAATAAAGGATGCGCCGCCGGTCACCGCCGACGGCGATTTTTTACATCCGTGTTTGTGCCCGACCGTACCCCGCGCAGCAAAGCTGCGTCGGTCGAAGCTGAAAACAGTCCGCCGGACTGTTTTCTATACGCTTCGACTGGGCGGTTTCGGCGGCTGCAACAATAACGACAACGGCTGCGGTTGCGGGTGCGGCTGCGGTATGTAACGACAAGCGAAAAAAAAGATAAGGAAGCGCCGCGCGGGAGATCCCGCGCGGCGGATTTTAGGTAACACCGCACAATTCGGGCGTACGGATTGCGCAGTAGATTTTTTCGTCAGATTGTACAGAGTCTCCGCAGGCAACCTGACGGTTGTCAACTCCGCAGGCAACCTGACGGTTGTCAAGGAGAATCTGTGCAAGATGACGGAACAAAGATCAAGCAAGACGCGCATTCGTATTTGTGCGGTGTTGCCTTTAATACATATCTGCGGTTGCGCCCGGCCGTTCTCCGCTGCCCGCTCCGGTCGGTGCTTCTGCGGCAAGCCGCAGAGGTCCCCACCGCACCCCCGCGCAGCAAAGCTGCGGCGGCCGAAGCTGAAAACAGTCCGCAGGACTGTTTTTTTACGATTCGATCACCCGTTGCGGGAAAGGAAATCGAGCGTTACCCGGGCGGTTTCCTCCGCGCGGTTTTCTATGAACATATGCCCGCCTCCCTCGACGATATAGTCGACGCTGTTTTCGGGCAGAGCCGCGCGCAGATTCGCCCGCGCCGCCGCAGTGATCACTTTGTCCCGATCACCGTTCATGAACAGGATCGGCGACATCCTTGACACTTTATCATAATCTGTGTTGCTGAGCATGGAGAAATTATAGATCGCGCCGGCGCCGGTCCCTTTGATCCGGAACGGGGCGATGATCGCCTCAAGATCGTATCCCTTGGTATATTCGCGGTCCTGAATGGCGACGGAAAGCAGCAGACGGACGATCAGCCGGCTTCTGCCGAATAGCTCCATCAGCGGGCCCATCACGGAGGCGGCAAAATCGCTCGAGGTCAGGAACGACGTGCGCTCCGGAACGCCGTCGTTGCCCGAGGTGCCGTACAGAAGAAGATTTTTCACCGACTCCGGATACGTCTGCGCGACGGAAAGCGCCACGTACCCGCCCATGGAGTGGCCGGCAAGGTACCAGGGCTCCTCCGACAGCGCCGTCATCAGCGCATGGACGATCTCCTCCCGGGGAAGGCGGTCGGTATCCTTTGTTTCTCTGGAAGAGTACCCGAAATCCGGCAGATCCACCAGAACGCAGGTGTAGCCGTTTTCCGTGAGAATCGCCGCAAGGTTCTGCCAGCAGTAAGTGGACTCGGCAAAGCCGTGCAGCATCATGATTTTTCCTTTTTCCTCCCGTGCGGGAAGAACCCTGTAATGCAGGGTATATTCACCGTAATCAAAGAATTCGCTGTTTTCATAGGGCGTTTCATATCGGACTCCCTCGGCGAACGCGGGGATCCCGAGTGCAAACAGCAGCACGGCGCAGAGCAGAATGCTTATGATTTTTTTCATGACAGCAGCCTCCGTTATATTGATTCAATGGCGATTTCTTTTTCTGACGGGACAAGCGGTCTCGTCAGAGCTTGATATGCATCCAGGGCCTGCCGGCGCCGATGCCGGCCTTATAGTTGACGTCGACCCTTGTATTGTAGCTCAGGCCGAAATAGCTGTATTTTTTGCGGTGCCGGCTCCACTCGGGGTCGTAGATCAGCCCTTCGACCTCCGCCCAGCCGTGGCCGCCGCTGTTGCAGCAGTACACGTTGTCATACCCGATCGCCTTCGCCATGAAAGCGAACGCCGCGCCGTAGCTGCAGCAGTTGCCGCCGCCGCGCACGAACATATCGTTGGCGTAGATCACAGGCCAGTCCATGCCCAGATAATGAGGCGAGCGGGGGCCGTACTCGGTATAGGCGGTTTTGACGTAATCGAAGCAGGCTTTCAGCTTCTGCGCCTTGGTCATGCCGGGCGCGGTCGCTTTTGCCACGGCCTTATACGCCCGGAACAGGGTTTTATCCCACTCGTTCACAACCTTTGACGCCGAGCCGCCGGCAACGATCCAGTCGGCGCCGCTCACGGTCACGGCGCCCCGGTACGCGGGATCATATTTGCCGCTCTGCAGGTAAAGGTTGTATTTCGCCGAACCTGCGGCTGCGCCGGGCAGCGTCAGGGCTTTCACCACGTTGCCCTTGGGGACTGAGCCGTCTTTATTGAAATAATACCTCCCATCCTGCCTGAACCTTGCCGCAGTTTTTGCAGTGCTTCGCCTTTTTCGCGGTGGCGGCGACCCACTTGTGCCCCGTGGCGGCAATTTTCGAAGTCGTCTTCTTTCCGCAGACGGTGCAGGTCTGAACGGTCTTGCCCGCGGCGGTACAGGTCGGCTTGACCTGTTCGGTCGTTTTATACTTATGTCCCAGCGCGGAAAGGGCGACGGTGTGATCGACGCCGCACCCGCTGCAGTGATAGGACGCGCTGCCGCGGCCCTCGCAGGTCGGGTCCTGCGATTTCGTAAGAGCAAAATCATGGCGCTGAGTCGTCGCCAGTCCCGCCGCATTCTGCAGCGCGAGCCGGGCGTCTTTGGAATTGATCTTCCCGTTGAGGTCCATATCCGCCCACATCGCGGTTTTCGCAGGGAAATGATCGAGACTTGCCGCGGCGCGAAGGATGTTTCTCGCGTCCTTTGAATTCACGGAACCGCTCTGATCGGTATCGCCCAGCAGCGTCCCTGCGGTTTCCTCCAGCGCCGGCTGCGTCGGCGGTTCAGTCAAAACCTCGTCGGCGCCGACGGCATGTCCCGCCGCCGCGAAGGAGAGCGAAAGCGCCGCCGCGGCGGAAAGGATCGCCAATTTCCGGAAAATTCCATTCATTTATATTACACTCCCTGAATTATAAATTATCTGATGCCGTATTTCTCGATCACAAAATCAAGGTCCTTATCGCCTCTGCCGGACAGATTGATCAGCACCGAACCGTGATCCATCGTTTTCGCGAGCTTCATGCCGTACGCCACCGCGTGCGAGCTTTCAATGGCGGGAATA
>CACYHJ010000170.1 GCA_902774165.1 Oscillospiraceae bacterium | reverse complement strand
CAATCGCGGACCGCTGCGTGCCCGCGACCGTCACGCCGAAGCCCTCGTCCCGCAGAAACGCCGACAGCGCATCGGAAATGTCAACGGCGTCCTCAACAACCAAAATATGATACATGCAGATCTCACTTCCGTTTATTTTTTTCGAATATATTATACTGAAGATATTTCAAAAAAGCAAGAATCTTCGACGAAATAACGCCGGCATAATGCGATATGTGACGAAATCGTCACCGAAATGTCACCGTATTTTCACTTGCAGCCGATAATATTGTATTTGTAAGCTCCATGCTCCTGTTTTTGTTGCAGGGATCACATAAAGCATAAAATGATATTTCATTCTTTCAAACAAACGGAATTTATGTTACAATACAGATGAATTTTCTTTCGGAGGATTATCAATGGAGCAGATGGAAAAACGTCCCGTTAATGTGAAAGAGGCGCGGTTTTTTGCAAAAACCGTACTTGCGCGCGAAATGTCCTGTGACGTAATAGATATCCGCTTTATCGGCGGCGGCTCCTTCGGTCTTGTGTTTGAGGCGTCGATCGATAAGGCGCCGTATACGGTCATTATGAAGGGTTTCCGCTGTGAGGGGATTTGCGAACGGGAAGCAAACGAGCTGCGCCTGTTGGCGATGGACAGTGCCGTCAAGGTGCCTCAGGTGTATTTTACCGCTGCCGCGTCGCCGGAAGCACCGATGGATTTCCTCTGTATGGAAAAGGTGGACGGCACGAATTGTTTTACGGATTTCGGCAAGCTCCTTTGCTCAAAAAGGGAAAAGGAACGGTTCGCCGACGAGGTAACGACTGCCGCTCACCATTGGCACACACAGACGGGCGACAGGTTCGGGCTGATCGACAGCGCCGTTTACGACACGTGGCTGGATTTTTATAGGCCGTTTGCTGCGGAAATACTGGAGGAAGCGCGGCGAATGGCTTCGGCGGGGCGGCTGGGACGACGGGCGCTGAGAGCTATGGAGAACGGATGGACGCATTTTGACGCCATATTCTGCGAGCCGGTGGGAAAGGCCTGTCTCATTCACGGCGACCTGAACGTGATGAATATCATGTCCGATAAAAAGCTGCATATGACGGCGATCATCGACCCACTGGAAAGCAAGTGGGCGGACCCGGAATATGAGCTGTTTCAGATGCGCAACCTCACCGGGAATCTGTTTGGTCTGTATGAGACCTACAAACGAAAATACCCGGTTTCCGAAAACTGTGACGTAAAAACCGCGTTTTACGCGCTGTACCACGAGGTTTATACCTATATCAACACCGGTAGCCGTATCCACTGGTACCTGCCGCAGATGGTCCGACGTTTTGAAAAGGACCTGCGCAAAAGCGGACTTGCCGCATTTCAGTGACTGAAGAAGAATATAACCGGAGGCGTTACGGAATATGTCAATCCTGTCTGTTTGGAAAAAACGCACACGGCGGGAAAGTCCCGCCAGATTTCTGTTCACCGCATTCAGCGTCGCAGCCGTGATCATGCTGCTGGTTGCAACGCAGAACGTTTATCGGACGGCAGCGGATTCCGCCCCGAATGACGGCGACGGGATGTTTCGGTATTTTGTCCCGTTGTTATGCGGTGCGGCGATGTTATGCTCCGGTATTCATCTTTTTCTATCCTATTACGGTTTCCTGGTCGGAAACAACAGTCAATTGCGATTGCTGAGAACGGCAGGCGCAACTGAAAGACAGTTGTTTTCCTGTATCGTTGCCGATGCGTTCCTGCTTGATGGTATCGGCGCTTTGGCCGGTTGTCCGTTGGGGGTTGCTGCGGCGAGAATCCTCATTCGAATGTCCGGCCCGACATACCTGCTCCCGTCAGCGACAGCGGATCTGACCCGTTCTGTTGTATTTGCGCTCCCGGAGCTTGTTCTGGTTCCGATCGTTATCCTTTCCGCCGCCGCGTACTTTTTTGCCCCGTCCCGAAATAAAAATGGCCGTTGCCATAAGAAGAAAAGAGAAAATCGCAATACGCTCGATAAGAGACCCGGGTTATTCGCCGCAGGCGGCCATTTGGAACGAAGTTTTTTGCAAAACGATAAGCGTCACAGCCGCATTATTCTTGCTTCACTGACCGCAGAACTGGCGGCGTTGCTGCTGCTGACGGGGTTGTTCTTTGAATTGAAGAGTTTTTATATCAAGCAGGACGGCGGCACGGAGATCAATATTACCTACAGCGCGAGCTGCAAAACGGATCCGATGATACAGACGGTGGATCGGGTGTTGACGGAAAACAGGCAGAGCGGACGGATCTCTTCCATGTACACTGAACATATATACGACGGATTAAGAACCTTTTTCCTGACGGAAAACAGCGAGGCGACAGACGCTTATCTGAACGCCGTACAAAACGCGGATCGTTCATATGAGCCGATGATGTGGATGTTCTGCGCCTGTGACCTGCAACAGCGAGGACAGCTTGTACACTGTGACATTATTTTCCTGGACGACGATACGTTTCGGCTGATTGCCCGGGAAAACGGGATCGACTGCGGCGCGGGAGAAGCGCTGTTTTATAATTCCTGCTGCGCTTACCTCTGTAAGGACGGGACGCGCTGTCAGGTGCTTCAGAAGACGCCTCGGGCAATGACGATATACCGAAATAACGTTGAAATCGGTCAGGACGGCGTGCGCGCTGTCAACACCTATTACGGCAGCGATTTTAATACATCCGTTTTTTTTGAGGAGGAATTGCCAAACTGCGCAAAAAAGGAGATTCTGATTGCCGGTCAGTTGAAAGATACTGCAACCTTGCTTGAATATGATCTGAATGAGCATGATATGCCCTTTCTTTTGCTCTCTCAAAACGACGAAGGAGCATTTGCGGACTTTATGTCCGGGGTGATGATCTGGAATACCGCGCTGATTCACACGAACGATCATGCCGCGCTCAGCGCGGCGCTGCTGGACAGCGTCAAACAGTTTAACGAGTACGATATCCGTAACCGGAGGTTCGGCGTCGGCACGGAAATATACGGAACACCGATGAACAAAGACGGCAAAGGTATTTACCAGCAGCGGGATAAAGCGCAAATGCAGTTGGATCTTGATGCTTTTCAGGCTCAGTTCCGTTCATTTTACATTTTTTTCTTTGGGCTGAGCGCCGTTTTCATGATTGCTAACGTCGTTGATATTGTATATCTGGATCAAAAGATGCGTTTTCGGGAATATGCGATCCTCTATTCGCTGGGGCTGAGCGAAAAACAGCGCAGTGGAATGCGTCTGTATGAAAGCATATTTTACAGTGTTCGCTGTGCGGCTCTTACCTTTGTTTCCGGCTGTATTCTATTCGTGCCCGTCTACCTGTTCCTGATGAAGGGGATGCTCTTTGAAGGGCTTCAGGGCGTCGGCGGCGCACTGTATGATTTGAACGTGCCGCAGACAATCGAATGGGTGGCGCAAAAGGTATTCAGCGCCTGCGCGAGCGCGGCGGTATTCTCTCTGTTGGCGGCGATTTTCATGTTTGCGCTTTTTGCCGTTTTGGGAAGGTTTTATCAGAACAATAATGATATGGAACAATTGATCACGGTGCTGAAGGATGAAACATAACTCACGTTGCTTTTCCTGTTCTTTTTCTTCATCGCGGCGGATTTGCTGGCGCAGCACCTCTTTGAAAAGGAAGAGCTGATCGCCGTTTTGAAGGACGATATGCATGAATAAAGGAGGTTTCTCTATGAAGTATCACATTTCGATCGATCAAAAGGACCGGATCAGCCTGCCCGAGGTTTTTCCGGTTGTCGGTGAATTATCCGATTGCCGGATCGTGGAAGTGACTGACGGGCAGTTGGACGAGGTTCGCGCGATCCTGTTAAAAGAAACCGGAAGGGCGGAATTCAAGCTGCGCCTGATCGGGGAGGATCATCGCCCGTACCTGCTGACGGCGGATCGGGTCGTATTGGCGACAAAATATGAAAAATGGCCTTTTACGGCGCAGGAGTGGGAGAAGTCTTTCCAAAAGCAGAACAGGCAGGCGGCGAAGGAAATTGCCAAACGGGACGCGTTGCTGACAAAACACGGCGGCGACGCGCGTGAGGAGCGCGGTTCTCCGCTCTCCTTTAAGCCGGGGTGGTACGTCAGCAAAACGCACGGCCTGTGGTTCCCCTACAGGGTGAAATACGCAAAAAAACCCGGGCAACCGCTTCTGGTGCACTTCCACGGCGGCGGCGAAGTGGGGACAGACAATATCCGTCCGCTGTGGAATTACCTGGAAGGCCCCTATCCCGAATGGTTCCCCGCCCGCAAGAGAAGACCGCTGTTCAAAAGGGATTTTACGGTGCTGATCCCGCAGTCCACGCAGTCCGGCGCTTATGAGTATCACGATTACATCGCCGCCGTAAAAGACCTGTGTGAACAGATCGCCGAAGAGGCGCAGACCGATATGACGCGTATTTACTGCATGGGCGGCTCCTGGGGCGGCGCGGGGACGTGGCTTTCCGCCTACCTGTTCCCGGACTTTTACGCCTGCGCCATGCCGATGATGGGAGAGTTGTACCACCCGGATCTGCCGTGGCCGCCGACGCCGGAGACGCTTTCGCACATGAAAGCCCTGCCCATCTGGGTCTCCCATTCGGTGGACGATACCGTAGTGTCCATCGACCGCGACGACGCGACCGTCGCCGTTTTGCGGGAGCTGGGCGCGCCGGTGAAATACACTCGCGTGGACGGTAAGGGACACCATTATCTGGTCCCTTATTTTCTTAAAACCGAGCCTTGGGCGGAGTGGATGTTTGCCCAAAAGCGAAGTCCCCGACAAGAGATGGAATACATTCACGAAGAATAATGCAAATATCACCAAATATTCACTTGATTTTTACACGAATATTTGATATAATCACCTCGCAAGATGATCTTGTGAGGTGAAATCATGTTCAGAAAAATACAAAGCTACCTGGAACAATGGAAAACCGGCCCCTACCGCAAGCCTTTGATTTTACAGGGGGCAAGGCAGGTGGGCAAAACCTACGCGATTCTGGAATTCGGGCGCAAGCACTACGAAAACGTGGCGTATTTCAACTTTGAAACCAACCCGAAGCTGAACGCCTGCTTTGAGGAAGACATCAGCCCGGCGTATCTGCTGCCGCTGCTGTCCCGGATCGCCGGGGAAACCATCGTTAAAGAAAAGACGCTGATCGTGTTCGATGAGGTGCAGCTCTGCGAACGGGCGCTGACTTCCCTGAAATACTTCTGCGAGGACGCGCCGGAATACCACATCATCGTCGCCGGCAGCCTGCTGGGTGTGGCGGTGAACCGGGCGGCGTTCTCCTTTCCCGTTGGCAAGGTGGATATCAAAACGCTGTATCCGATGGATATGGAAGAGTTTATGCTTGCCATGGGGGAAGAAGAACTTGTTCAAGAGATCCGCGCGCACTTTGACGCCGATACGCCGATGCCCGCCGCCCTGCACGACGCCGCCATGCGTCTTTACCGGCAGTATCTGGTCGTGGGTGGAATGCCGGAATGTGTGGCGCAATTCGCCGAAACGCGGGATTACGTTCTGGTGCGCCATACGCAGGATACGATCCTTGCGAGCTATCTCAACGACATGAGCAAATATAACAACCTGAACGAGATCAAAAAAACGCGGCTGACCTACGATAATATCACCGTACAGCTTTCCAGGCCCCACACGCGTTTTCAGTATAAGCTTATCAAAAAAGGCGGACGCGCCTCGGAATTTGAAAACGCTGTCGAGTGGCTGACGCTTTCGGGGATCGTCTCTCAGGTCTACCGGCTGGAGCAGATCAAAAAGCCCCCCGAAAACTACCGGGATATCGACGCGTTTAAGATATACGTTTCCGATATGGGGCTGCTGTGCGCCAAAAAGAAGCTGGCGGCGAACGACGTGCTGTATATGACCGACGAGCTGAACGATTTCAAGGGCGGCATGGCGGAAAACTACGTCAACGTCCAGCTCACGATCAACGGCTAT
>CACYHJ010000169.1:1485-7466 GCA_902774165.1 Oscillospiraceae bacterium | reverse complement strand
CCAGTAGCTTGCCTGGCTTGTACCGTACTGCGCGGCAGCCTGCGAGAAATCATAGTAATCGCCGTTGTTGTAAAGCTCGGTCCAGGCGTCTTTGAGACCGGCGCCTTCAATCAGGATCTCGGTAAATCCGTCGTCGTCATGATGGTGGCCGCTGATGTTGAAATCGCCGGTAACGATCACGGGTCTGCCGGTGTTGTTCGCCTTGAGAATTTCCGCCAACTGACGGAAGTTGTCTTTCCTTGCTTCCTTGGACCCCGCGTCGCCGTAAGCGTCCGCATGAAGATCATAGAAATCGGCATATACGCCGTCGCCGATCGCAATAACGGTATAAAGGATGCCCTTCGGGGTCATTTCATCCGCGCCGTCGTCAATGATGCCGTAAGCCTTGTTCCAGGTGATGCGCTGTTCATTGTAAATTCTGGTATGCGCGTATACGTTCATGCCGTCTCCGCCGGGAATGCCGCCGGTGTGAATCGTTCTGAAATTGTAACCGGTCAGCTCTGCCGCAAGAGAATCGTTATAACCGAAATCTTCCTGGGTAAGAATAATATCGGCATTTTTTTCATTCAGCTGCTTGCCGATCTGCTTCTGGTTATCGGCGACGTCCGTGTCGTCCTGTCCGACGATGGCTTTCCAGTTCGGAAGCCCCGCAACGTTGTAGGAGACGAGGGAAAACGTCTGATCGTCATCCGCGGCGACCGCGCCGACGGAGAGGGCGGATACGATCATCAGCGCGGAAAGAACCAGCGCGACAACGCGTTTGAATTGTTTCATAAAATAAGACTCCTTTGCATAAATTTACATATTGATTATATCATTTTTCTGTAATTAGTGTCAATATTATTCGCAAAAGTTTATAATCTGTTTACCGAAACCGGAAATTATAATAAAAAAAACAACGCATATCATCTGCCCGAACGGATCATATGCGCTGATCATGAACTGATTTTCTGTTATTCTTCGGTTTGTTTTCCCAAAAAGCTTGCCGCGACCTGCGCAATTTTGATTTCCGTATCAGACGGCGATGAAACCCCGTCCGTCCTGAGGAAAATAACCGCTCCGGTCACGTCCCCGCTCCCGATGATGGGAAACGCCGCCGCGGCGGTACGCTGAAGGCCTTCGATCGGGATCAGCTCTTTCCCGTTGCCGCAGATAAACTCCGAGCGGCGCTCCATGATATCTTCAAGCTCCTGAGAAATCCGCTTTTCCGCCGCCTCTCTTTTCGGGATCCCGACCGCCGACACGACGTGATCCCTGTCTGTAATAATGACCGGAAGATTGGTTGCGCGGTAGAGAACGTCCGCATACTGCGAGGTGAATTCCGAAAGCTCGCCCATCGGCGAGTATTTTTTGAAAATGACTTCTCCGTCCGCGTCAGTATATATTTCCAGCGGGTCCCCCTCGCGGATACGCATGGTCCTTCTGATCTCCTTCGGGATCACGACCCGTCCCAGGTCGTCGATCCTTCTGACAATTCCCGTTGCTTTCATCTATCTTTCTCCTTTGTTTTCAGACTTTGACTCTATTGTCTGCATCCGGGGGAGAAATTATACTTTGCATTTTATACGAATCTATGTTATAATACTATCAATTGACCGAGCAGCTGAAAATCTGAAAAGGAGATAATCAGATGAACGTATATGACTTTGACGGGACGATTTTCTATTCGGATTGTTCCATCGGCTTTGCGCGCTGGTGTATTAAGCGCCATCCGCAGCTTTGTTTTACCTATCTTCCGCGCGTCGCGAAGAGTCTTGTTTTATACAAGGCGGGAAAAATACCGAATTACCTGATGCAGCGCAGAATGTTCGGGTATCTGACGATGATCGACGATTTCGACGAGCAGATCGAGCGCTACTGGGATAAGTATGAAAGCAGGATCTCCGCCTGGTATCTCGCGCAGAAAAAGCCGGACGACCTGATTATCAGCGCCTCGCCGTCCTGCATTATCGGGCCGATCGCGAAGCGGCTCGGCGTGAACTATATCGCGTCCGAATTTGACCGGGAATACGGGGTTTTTCTGAATAACCTGATGTACGCGAAAGAAAAGGCTAAATATATCATCGATCACGGGTTCCCGACGGTCGACAATTTCTATTCCGATTCTCTTGCGGATACGCCCCTTGCCCTTTGCGCCGAAAAGGCTCATCTGGTGACGGATCATGCCAGCAGAGTGGTCGACTGGCCGGATCTGGACCCGGAAACCTTGAAAACAGTGAAAAAGAAGATCGACACCGGCTGGAGCGTCCACTTGGATGAATAAGAATCTTCTCAGCCTCCGCGCGCTTTGTATGGATCGCGCGGGGTCTTTTTTTATGTCAGATCGCGCGAGGCAGACGACCGTATCGGGACGGAAAACAAAAATCGCGGTCAACAGGATCGAAAACAGAGCGCTTCTGTTCATGATCCCGCTGACCGCGTGAAAGTAGTTTTTATTCTGCGGGCGTTCCGTGCAGTGAATCAGCTGCCCGGTATGTCCGGAACCGCAGGTTGATTGCCGTTCCGACGCTATTGGCTGTCTGCTGCGCGTTTTTTCCTGAATTTGTCAAGCAGATCAAACCGGTTGAGAATCAGAACGCAGGCAACGAGCAGCACAATGCCGACGCCGATTGAGATCCACGGCGTAAGGGTAAAGCCCGCGATGAGGTAGCAGACGCCGCAGATTACGGCGACCAGCGTCGCGTACGGAAGCTGCGTTTCCACATGCCGGATATGTTTGCATTGGGACCCGGTAGAGGCGAGGATCGTCGTGTCGGAAATGGGGGAGCAGTGATCCCCGTAAACAGAACCGGCAAGCGTCGCGCCCAGTGCGGGGACAAGATAAGCGCCCGCGCCCTCCGCGCTGCAGATCATCGTGACGATGGGGATCAGCATCCCGAATGTGCCCCAGGACGTACCCATGGAGAAGCTCATCAGGGCGGCGATGATAAAGATCAGCACCGGCAGAAGCCCCAGCGGCAGGTTTGTCGTGCTGACAAAGCCGGATATGAATTCTCCCGTGCCGATCAGCTGACGGCAGACGCCGCCGAGACTCCAGGAAAGAATCAGAATCAGCATGGGCGGAACGATGCTGCCGATGCCGGACACGATGGACTCAATAAACTCCTTCGGCTTCATCAGCTTCCTCGGCAGATACAGAAGCATCGCGGTCACAAGTCCCGCGAAAGCGCCGAGGGTCAGCCCGGCGGTGGGATTAGCGCCGATGGCCTCGGAAAAGCTGACGCCTCTGAAAAATCCGCCCACATATGCCATGCCGAGAATCGCGCAGATGATCAGCACAAGAATCGGCAGGACAAGATCGAACACCCGGCCCTTGCTTTGGGGCGTGCTGTCTGCTTCTTCCTGCGCTGCCGCATCCATCGCCTGAAGTTCCGCCTGCTTCATGGGGCCGAAATCCTTTCCGGTGAAGGAGATGAGAAAAACCATGGCGATGGTAAACAGCGCGTAAAGATTGTACGGAATCGTAGAGAGAAAAACATGGAATCCGTCGGTCCGGCTGACCTCGCTCGCCACGGCGACCGCCCAGCTGGAAACCGGCGCGATAATGCAGACCGGCGCCGCGGTAGCGTCGATAATATAGGCAAGCTTTTCCCGGGAAATATGCAGCCGGTCGGTGATCGGGCGCATGACGGTTCCCACAGTCAGGCAGTTGAAGCCGTCGTCGATAAAGATCAGGATGCCGAGAAAAGACGTGGCGAATGCCGCGGACCGTTTGTTTTTGAGTCTCTTTTCTGCCCAGCGTCCGTATGCTTCGCTGCCGCCGGATTTCGAAACCAGCACGACCACCGCCCACAAAAGCGCAAGAAAGATGATCATGTAGGCGTTATCGGCGATTTTGGTGAACATCATATCAAAGGTAGCGGAAAACGCGGAAAAGATCGACCCGCCGCCGGCAAAAGCGTAAATCAGCGTCCCGGACAGCAGACCGATAAACAGCGAGGAATAAACCTCTTTTGTGACCAGCGCGAGAACGATCGCGATGAACGGCGGGATGACGGAGAAAATGCCGGTTTCGATCATTGTGAATTCCATATGATCTAACGCTCCTTTATAATTGCAGACAGATTTATAGAAATCTGTTTTATTTGAATAATTATAACACATTTTAATGATTTTTACAATCAAAATAATAAAATTATAGAGCCTGAATCAGGATGTATTGTGATTCGTGTTGCAATTTTTCGCCGTAGATGATAAAATACATAATGATAAATTTGTTGCGATATCTCAGAGAAAAAGGAGAATGCTTCGTGGTTACCGGGGAACTCAAGAACAGAATCGACGGCTTATGGGAGATCTTCTGGACCGGAGGTCTCACCAATCCGCTGGACGTGATCGAGCAGATCACTTATCTCATGTTCATCCGGGATCTTGACGACAGCGACAACCTGCGGGCCAAAGAGAGCGCCATGCTGGGGCTGCCCTTTACAAGCGTATTCGCGGACGAGGTGACGTTGGGCGACCGCAAGATCGACGGCCGGCAGCTCAAATGGTCTGTATTTCGTGATTTCCCCGCGGGACGCATGTATTCCGTCATGCAGGAATGGGTGTTCCCGTTCATCAAAAACCTGCACGGCGACAAAAACAGCGCCTATTCCAAATATATGGACGACGCCATCTTTAAATTACCCACGCCGCTGATGCTTTCCAAGGTCGTTGACGCGCTGGATGAAATATATAAACTCATGAATGAGAATCAGTCTTCGGACGTGCGCGGGGACGTGTACGAATATCTGCTCTCGAAGATCGCCTCTGCGGGCGTCAACGGCCAGTTCCGCACGCCGCGCCATATTACCAGAATGATGGTGGAGCTGACGGACCCGAAGGCGGACGACGTGATCGCCGACCCCGCCTGCGGGACTTCCGGCTTCCTTGTCTCGGCGGCGGAATACCTGAAAGAGAACCGCAAACAGGAGATCTTTTTCGACCGTGAGAAGAAGGATCATTATATGAACCGCATGTTCCACGGCTACGATATGGACCGCACCATGCTGCGCATCGGCGCCATGAACATGATGACCCACGGCATCGACAACCCATTTATCGAATACCGGGACAGCCTGAGCGACCAGAACCCGGATAAGGACAAGTATTCCCTGATCCTCGCGAATCCCCCGTTCAAGGGGAGCCTTGACGCGGAGATCGTCTCGCAGGATCTTTTAAAGGTATGCAAAACGAAAAAGACGGAGCTACTGTTCCTTGCGCTGTTCCTGCGCATGCTGCGGGTGGGCGGCCGCTGCGCCTGCATCGTGCCGGACGGCGTTCTGTTCGGCTCGTCGACCGCGCACAAAGCAATCCGCAAAGCACTAATCGAGGAAAACCGCCTCGAGGCGGTGATTTCCATGCCCTCCGGCGTATTTAAGCCCTACGCGGGAGTTTCCACCGGAATTCTGATTTTTACAAAAACCGGCCACGGCGGCACGGATAAGGTCTGGTTTTACGACATGCAGGCGGACGGGTATTCGCTGGACGACAAGCGCAGCCCGGTGGCGGAGAACGATATCCCCGATATAATCAAACGCTTCCGCAATCTTGCCTCTCCCTCCGGGAGAGGTGGCGACGCCGAAGGTGGCGACGGAGAGGGCGCCCGCAAGCGCACCGAAAAATCCTTCTTCGTGCCCAAGGACGAGATCGTAGGCAACGACTATGATCTGAGTATCAACAAGTATAAACAGACGGAGTATAAACCGGTGGAGTACCCGCCGACGGGGGAGATCATGGCGGAGCTTCGCAGTCTGGAAGCGGAAATTAAAACAGCGATGGATGAATTGGAAACGATGTTGGAAGAGAAAAATTGAGATTTGTGGGGACGTCTAACAGATGAACAGAAGGAAAATATGTGAACTTTCAAAGCAGATACGCGGCGTTTCATATAAACCAGAAGATATTCACAAAGACCTTGATTGTGATTCTGTCATTTTACTTAGAGCGAATAATATAGATGACGGAAAAATCAATTTTGATGAAGTAGTATATGTTGA
>CACYHJ010000169.1:0-1445 GCA_902774165.1 Oscillospiraceae bacterium | reverse complement strand
CCAAAACGGGGATATCCTGATTTGTGCTTCAAGTGGAAGCAAACAATTGGTTGGGAAAGCAGCAACATTCAATCTTGACATGCCATGTACATTTGGTGCATTTTGTAAAGTTATCAGACCGCTTTCGGATATTGCAGAATACATATCTGTTTTTTTTCAAAGTAACATCTATCGCCAAAGAATATCAGAAGTCGCATTAGGTGCAAATATAAACAATATCCGTAATGAGCATATTGATTTTATTGAAATTCCTGTAGGAACAGAACACGAAATTACTAAAGTCGTTCAAACAATTCAGTCTCTCCAAATCATAATTGAAAAACGGAAGCAGGAGCTCCAAAAACTTGATGACCTCATCAAAGCCCGATTTGTCGAGATGTTTGGGGATCCTGAAAGTAATGAAAAATATCCTCAAATTGCAATAAAGGATTTAACAGATGTCATTAGTGGAGGAACGCCAGATCGCAAGAAAAATGAGTATTGGGAAAATGGTACTGTTCCGTGGGTGAAAACTACCGAACTTCAAAACAATAAAATTAATACAGTTGAGGAGTGCATAACAGAGAAGGGGCTATATGAATCTTCTGCCAAAGTAGTACCTGAAAATACTGTTCTCATTGCTATGTACGGCCAGGGTAAAACTAGAGGGATGACGGCAATCTTAGAAATTCCAGCTTCTACGAATCAGGCTTGTGCATGTGTTTTACCTTGTGAGGAAGTTGAACCTAAGTATTTATGGCAGTACATGATAATGTCATATGATCGATTAAGAAACTTAGCACAGGGTGGAAATCAGCCGAATCTGAATGGAAAAATGATTAAGAGTTTTTCTGTTTTAGTCCCGCCTAAAGAACTGCAATCACATTTTGTTCAGTTTGTGGAAGAAATCGACAAATCGAAAGTTGCAGTACAAAAAGCCCTTGATGAAGCGCAATTATTGTCTGACAGCCTGATGCAGCAGTATTTCGGATGAATGCCCCCCCCTCTCCGTCACCGCTTTGGCGGTGACACCTCTCCCAAAGGGAGAGGCAAGAGGCGGTGGGGAGCTGCAAGATAAAAATGAAAAATGATGATGATCCCCGCAATTTCTTGGCTCTCCCTCCGGGAGAGCTGTCACGAAGTGACTGAGAGGGGAAACCCTCCGGGAGAGCTGTCACGAAGTGACTGAGAGGGCGAGAGGGCGAAATGAATAAAATAACAATCCCCAAAAACAACAAGCTCCTTCCTTTTGCAAAGGAGCTGCGAAAAGACATGACCCCGCAGGAGCGCAAGCTCTGGTATTTATTCCTGCGTCATTATCCCGTAAAAATCTATAAACAGCGGATCATCGACGACTATATCGTTGATTTCTATTGTCACGCCGCACGGCTTGTAATTGAAGTGGACGGCGCGCATCACTATACGGAAGACGGCATAAAATATGACCGGAACCGCAGCGGCGTTCT
>CACYHJ010000168.1 GCA_902774165.1 Oscillospiraceae bacterium | reverse complement strand
AGACTCTTCGCGAATGAAGACGTTCCTTCGGAGCTAATGATCTTAGGAGCGACTTCGCTTCATTAGGCGCAGCTTGGTGCGCCGTCTTCATTAACGAGTAAAGCGAGTGACTTCATTAGGGCGGAGCCCGTCTTCATTATAACAATTTTTCTTGCGCAGAACATGATAATTTGATAAAATGAGCAAGTAAAAGGAATTTGAGAAGACGATATGAAAGGTTTACTGTTATGGATAATGACGGAATGAATCAAAAAGATTTGCAAATCGGAAAATGGTATACCGGTTATAGTGCGGGGTTCTGGCAATTGATACAAATCTACCCCAAATATGCATCGTTTGACTATGAGGGTGAAAAAGCGAAGTGGAAAAAGGGCGATCTGATCGGTCAATGGTGTGTCGTAAAAAAGGCTTTAACACCCAAAATGAAAAAGAGTCTATGTGTGGAGTTTACAGATTCCGCATGGCTGAAACCTGTTTCGGAAGAGACCATATATCAAATCAACCTATTTTTTCAGAATGATCCCAAGTATAAAAAGAGATTTGAACTTTTTGACAATATCCCTGCACCTATGATTACGAATCAGTGGGTCTCTTTATCGGATGCTGAAGAAGCTGATCTGATTCAAAAAAAGCGCCTTCTTCCTCCTCACTTTACAATGGATCAGTTCTGCACCATCACGCAAATACCCAATAATTGCTTTCATAATCCACCGACGTCGCATCTTTTAAGCTTCTACGGTTATCCATGGGAGCTGACAGATTGTTTTGATGAAACCTATTTCAAAGTCGATCTCTTACGCTTATATTCCTGACACTTATTTGGGATACCTGTTAATGGTGTACCTATTAGGCGTTCTTTCTATGGTTTCGTACCTTTTACGCGCTCTTTCACAGAAAATCACGGTGATTTGGATACAAATCACCGTGATTTTCAATGAAGTCGCCCCTTGCGGGGAGACTCTTCGCGAATGAAGACGTTCCTTCGGAGCTAATGATCTTAGGAGCGACTTCGCTTCATTAGGCGCAGCTTGGTGCGCCGTCTTCATTAACGAGTGAAGCGAGTGACTTCATTAGGGCGGAGCCCGTCATCATTAAAACAATCTTTCTTGCGCAGAACATGATAATTTGATAAAATGAGTAAGTAAAACAAAATCATCTTGCAAGTAGCTCATATTTTACGTTCCTTTCAATTGGTTGTTGGTTACTCGTTGCCGGTTGTCAGCTTAAAGCATCTATGATTTTCAAAACAATGTAGACGCCGCCTAATAACGCCCACGCGCTGATAGTGAAGCACGGGAGAAGCCAGCAGATTTGCGGCACGGCGATATCAAGAGCTTTAAGAGCGTTGCACAGAATCAGGAACGCGATCGCAGTGAACAATGGAATCATCCTTTCGGGTATGAAAAAACCGCCTCGGGTGAGACGGCTTTCGATAAAAAAGTCCCTCCGTGGTCCGCAGTGCGTTTCCGCCTGATGCGTGGAGGGCTCTGTTTCGGTATTGAATTTAAAAAAACCGTCTCACGAGAGACATTTATAATTAATTATTCACGATCTGCTGCTTTGCATCTGCTCTATTCTCATCTGTGGTTTCTTCTATATCGCCATAATGACGCGGCAATAAAGACTCAGAAAAAACAAAAATAGTATCAGATGGATAATCTTCTACAGTTTTGCCTGATGGAATATCTGCTATATTCACTTTCATTTTCATTGCCTTCTTTCAAAATAGTAATCACAATGAAATAATTTTGCAAACTGTTCAACCGCGTATTTTTGACTCTCATAGTCGCGTACTTTTAATGGTCGAGACGGACCTCGCGCTCTATCTTCTGAATATTTCTTTTCATAAGATCGCAAGATATCCTCTATCTCTTGCTTTGACCGATACCGCGGTCTTGGAAATTGAGGCAGCCGCATAACATAAGCACCATCTGAATTACAAGCACGAATCTCAGAGAGCCCTGTGTAAAAAAGCATCGAAATGTCATTTGAAGAGTACGTAGTTCCATTAGAGTGATTATGAGATAGCACTCCGCCTTTCATTTCACGCATTGTTTTCAGCTCCGGTGGTTTTTCGTATTATTTCTACCGACGAAGTAATAATAATAGCCGTTTCAATATCACTGTCACGAACTTCATCTCAGGGAGACGGTTATGCGGGCTTTACGATCAAGCAAATATCGTCATTGTTTGGCTTAGTTGAGAAATTAATCCCGGTAATTATATATGCGCCACTATCAGTCTGAACTTTTTCGGAAACATGAAATAGGCGGTCATTTTTTACCAATAAAACTGTCCCCATTGACGTATTATATTTCTCTTTTAATTGAACTGTCATCATACGTCACTCCCGTTGTCTGCAAGAACTTCGACTCCCATATTTCCAGATTTCGAGAAATATCTTCGACATCGACGTCATCAAATCCATACGCTTTTTGATGTTTTAAAAGCATCCTATTCGCCGCAACTTCCCGAGCATATAATTCGACAGGATCAGATCCTGTATGTTCCCCATACTTTTTCTCTTGAGTGGAATGAATAATCTCTTCAAAGAAACCAGATGCCGAAGGAATTTCACCTATATGCATTATGTAGCCATGACCGTAAGATGCTTCTGCACCAAGCGAATATAGATATCGCAAATCATCGCCTTGTGCTTGAATAACATGAACCCCTCTTGCTTCCAAATTATCACGCATTCGTTGATATTTTCTGCATCCATCGGATTCACTGCATGACCGTTGTCCACTTTTGTATTTATTATACCACTTTTCCCGGAATTGTCAATTTCATTTTCAGAATTATCCGCAGCGTCAGTGCGCTTTCGATACTTCTCTGGCACGCTCTAGAAAAATTGAATTGTATCAGAAATCGTGTTCGGACGCAAAAAATCACGGTGATTTGCAGCCAAATCACCGTGATTTTCAATCCGGTTATTCCTCTCTTTTCCGGAACGGCAGCTTCCGCAGGAGCCGCTGCACTTTTTCCTCCTGGGCGGCCGCCTTCGCCGCGTCCCGCTCCAGCCGCTCGTCAAAATGATAATAAAGCAGATCGGCGCCGCAGTTTTTGCAGGCGGTCCCGAAATAAAACGGGGACAGGCGCTTTTCGCATTTCGGACATTTTCTCATGACTTTTCCTCCGCGGTTTCTCTTTCCGCAAGCATTTCCTCACGGCGCCCGGCGAGCTGAGCGCGGATATCCGCAAGGCGCTTGCCCGTCAGGTTGTACCAGAAGAACGGGATCACGCCCAGAGCGTTGAGCAGCTGCGGGACCAGCACGTAGAACATCCAGATGTAAAAATCGGTTTTCTCGCCCTTGACGGAGACCTGTTCTCCGTTGACCGTCTGATAAGTCAGGCCGATCCGCGGCAGCACGGCGGTGGCGATCGAGGTGCTCACGGAGCTTGTGAGCTTGCCGAAGAAGGACGACACCGCGAAGGACACGCCCTCGTTGCGTTCCCCCGTTTCAAGCTCCATATAATCGATGGTATCCCCGATCATTTCGGTGGAGATGATGTTTTTTACGGTATTCACGATGCTGATGACGATGTTCAGAAGCATCAGCACGGGCACGGCGACCGCTTTGCTGGCGTAATGCCGGAACCCAGCGAAGAAGCAGACGACGCCGATTGCCGCCTTGGAAATAAAATGAATGACCATCAGCTGCTTATTGTCGAACCTTCGCTTGATCGCGGGGATGAAGGGATAGGTCCCGATTCCCACCGCGCCCCCGGGGATGTCGATCAGCAGCTTCAGGGAGTTGAGCTTGAGCACCTCCGCGAAATAGTAGGTGGTGAACACGTTGTAAAGGCCGCCGGCGGACATGAGCATATTGCTCAGAACGATCAGCACCAGCGGCTTGTTGCGGATCAGCACCCGGAAGCCCTCGATGATGCTCGGCTGACGGGCGGACTGAACGATCCGTTCTTTTGTGAAGATCCCGGCGAGGGAGAACATCCCGCCGCCGAACACGGCGGAGATCACGCCGATCAGAAGAAAGACCGTTCTGAGACTGACGTTCCAGATCCCTTTTTCGGAGGCGTCCATCAGCGAGAGCAAAAGCGTCTGCGCCGCGCCGGCGACGATGCCGCTGATAAAGGTCGAAAACGAAATGACCCTCGTCCTGTCCCGCGGGAGGGGCGATACCGCCGTCGTCATGCCGTTGAACGGCACGTCCGCAAAGGTGAAGCACAGCTCCCAGAGGATATAGGATACGTACATATAGACGATCTTCACCCCGACGGAATCGACGCCGTTCAGAAACGACGGGCCGCCGAACAGCGTCACCGTCAGAACGGCGAACGGCAGGGGCGTGATAATCAGCCACGGGCGCAGCTTGCCGTAGCCGGTTCTCGTTTTGTCGATCAAAGAGCCGATCATCGGGTCGTTGACCGCGTCCCACAGGCCGGAGAGCAGCATCATAAAAGACACCGCGCCCGCGGGCAGCCCGAATACCTTTGTGAAAAACAGCGACAGATAACCGCTTTGCGTCGGCGTGGTTACAAAGGCCTTGCCGCCCGCGGCAAAGCCGTAGGCCAGCGCCTCGCCGTAGCCGACGTATCGCTTTTCCTCTCCCGGATTCATGAGCATCCTCCTTTTTCCCGATCTTCGGCAACACTGCGCAATCCGCACGCCCGAATTGTGCGGTGTTGCCTTAGGCCGGCGGCGACGGGGTCAACAAGGGACCGGCGCAAAATAACCGCATCCTTGTCCGGCGCCGTGCGGACCGATCCGCCGCATTCGATCTCAACGCCCCGTCAGGTTCGTGAGGTCCGGCGCCCGGCCTTTAGAATTATATCATTTATGCCGAAACAATACAATACTCTATTCTGATATGCGATTGATATGGAAGCCGACCTGCGCGCGCAGGTCGGCTTCCGTTATGCCCGGAGAAGCGTCAGCAGAGAATCGAAGAACGCAAAAAAGTCTTCCGGCGCCTCTCCGATCCCCACCCAGCTCATATGGTGTTTATCCGCCACCGGCATCTCGTACCACACGCCGGGTTCCGCCTTTTCCGCGGGATCGTACGGTTTCGAGGGCATGCCGAAGGGCGCGCCGAGGCATTTTAAGTTCACGATCCCGTCGGAGGGCAGCCAGCTGTCGTCAAAGCCGTACGCCCGCAGCTTCTTCGGCTTATATCGGCCGATCACGGTGCTCCACAGCTTCAGGATCCGGCGCATATCCCGGTCGGGGACCTGATGGCCGTGCCCGTCGTCATGGGTCCGGCAGCACCGGAAGGCGTAGTAACGGACGAAGGGGCACGAGCAGAGCTTTTCGTTCTGTTTTGCGGCGTATTCCACCTGCAGCTCATACCCCACGTTATCCGTCCGGCAGTCAAGCAGCCTTCTCACACCGTTCATCCGCACCCAAAGCGCGGGGACGGAGCGGGTCCCGGCGGCGGTTCTCCCCATGATCCCCCATTGGTCCGTGTGGAAATCCAGAAGCTCCATCAGCGGCGTGGCGGCGGCAAGCGCGTTTGCCGTGTAGACCGCGCCGGCAAGGACTTTCATCCCCTTTTCGCCGAAGAAATCCGCGAAGGTCGTCCCGTTGTTGACGCCGCTCAGGGTCACGACGCCGTTGATCAGCGTCCTGCCGCCCGCAAACAGCGGCGACAGCTGCCCCTCAGGCGTCGCGGCGCGCTCTTCCTCGCTGCCGTACCATAACAGATGCGCAAACAGAACCGCCGTCGGCCCGCCGAAGGAGTGCCCGATCAGATTGATCTTTTCGTGCGCGCCGGGCGTTCCCGCGTCCTTTAAGACGCCGGGATAAACTCTCCCGTAGCGCGCGTGGCCGAAGGTCATGCTGTGGACTCTGCCGAAATCCACCCTGCCCCCGAACAGGTACGCCCACAGCTCGCAGGCGCGGTCCCACGCGGAGGTAAAGGGGCCCAGCGAAGGACAAAACACCTCGCAGCCCGCCTTCCGCAGACGGCCGATCAGATCTCTCTCGCCGGCGTCAAAGCCCCAATAGTGATAGTGCAGCTTCGTTTCGATGCCGTCCGCCTCGCCCCATCCGCCGAGGCCGTGAATAAAAACCGTGGGATACAAACGCGCCTGTTCCGCCATTTCCCTTCGCTCCTTTTTCACAAATCGTTTTTGTTATATTGCCATAATAACCGAATGCGCAAAAAAACGCAAGGGGCAATCCGCCGCAGTTTATCCCCCGTGGAAGCGCACGGCGGCGTTTCCGGACATTTTCGGGCAGTTTTGCAAATTCTGTTGATTCCGCGCGCCGCGTCTGATATAATAAATACGGAAGAAAACCTGCGCCCCGCCGCGAAAACCCGGAAAGGATGACAGACATGATAAAAAAAGCCCTGACGGTTCTGCTTGCACTGGCGCTGTTCGCCGGCGCCGTGCCGCTTGCCTGCGCCCGGCCCGCCGACGAAGGATGGCTGATCTACTGCAGGACCACGGACGAGAATACCTTTGCCGCCGTTATCGTGGCGCCGGCGAAGTACACCCGTCTTTCCGCATCCCCGCGGATTGAAACAATCCACACCGCCGATACGGTCGAACGCAGCGTTTCGACGCCCGCCGCAGAACAGATCCGGTTCTCTTCGGGCGGCCGGACCGGGACACACTGGGCGCTGACGGTCACCTGCCCGATCATTGACGACGGATTCCCGGAATACTACTACAAATTCGCCGTACTGCCCGGCAGCCTGACAGACGACGCCGGAAACGGCAACGCGCGCGTCTTTTTTGAGGATGAAGTCGATTATATGACCGCCGGAGGCTATGCCGAAATCGACGTTTACAACGGGCTGCTCCGGCGGGACTACCGCCGCGACGACGGTACCGTTGCGGTCGGCGATACCCTGCGGGTGGATTACAGCGGTCTGTATCCCGTTGAGATCTTCGTCAACGGCGTGAAAGCCGCATCCTTCCCCGGCGGCGAGATGCAGCGCTACGCCTGCGGCGTCGCCGAAACAGGTTCCCTTTCCGTCGTCGTGCGTCAGAACGGCCGGCAGATCGCGCAGAGAACGCTGACGGTCATTTCATCGGCAG
>CACYHJ010000167.1:2221-8277 GCA_902774165.1 Oscillospiraceae bacterium | reverse complement strand
GAAAAAATAAATAAAATGGAAGAGTTGCGCTTTATGGTTTTTTCAAGCTTACTGTTTCTGCTGGCGTTTCTGCCGCTGAACCTGATCTGTTACTTTATCGCGAAAGATCTGCGCACACGGAACATCATTCTGTTGATCTTTTCGCTGATCTTCTACGCGTGGGGCGAGCCGGTCTACGTGCTGATCCTGCTGTTCATGTCCTTCGCCTGCTGGTGGTTTTCCCGCCGCCTGGAGTCGGAAAAGCGGGAGCGGGACAAACGAAAATGGCTGACCTTTGCGGTGATCGTCTGCATCGGCACCATCGGCATCTTCAAGTATACGGGCTTTTTTGTGCAGAATCTGAACTTTATCCCCTTCATCAATCTGCCGGTGCCGAAAATTTCGCTGCCCATCGGCATCTCCTTCTACACCTTCCAGCTGCTCACCTACGTGGTGGACGTTTACCGCGGGGAGGTGCCCGCCCAGAAGCAATATTATAAAGTGCTGCTGTACGCCGGGCTGTTCCACCAGTGCGTGGCGGGTCCCATCGTGCGGTACGGCGATATCGAGAACGAGATCAACGCCCGCAAAACGACCCTCTCTTCGCTGTATACCGGCGTGAACCGCTTTGTTTACGGCCTTGCCAAGAAGTCGATCCTCGCCAACAGCTGCGGCGCTCTGGTGGATATGCTGCTGCTCTCCGACGGCGCGATCGGCGACGTGTCGCTGCTGGCGCAGAACCTTGAGACGATCCAGGGCCGTTCCGCCCTGACGCTGTGGATCGGCATGGCGTTCTATATGCTGCAGATCTACCTGGATTTCTCCGCTTATTCCGATATGGCGATCGGCCTGGGCCTCATGTGCGGGTTCCACTATAAGGAGAATTTCAACTATCCCTACACCTCCGACAGCATTACCGAGTTCTGGCGCCGCTGGCACATTTCGCTGGGCACGTTTTTCCGGGATTACGTTTACATTCCGCTGGGCGGCAACCGCAAGGGCAAGCTGCGCACCTATCTCAATATGTTCGTCGTCTGGGGCCTGACCGGCCTGTGGCACGGCGCCAGCTGGAATTTCGTGTTCTGGGGCCTGTATTTCTTCGTGTTCCTCGTGCTGGAAAAGGCGCTGATCGGCCCGCTGCTCAAAAAAACGGGAATCTGGAAACATATCTACGTCATCGTGGTGGTGTATTTCGGCTGGGTGTTCTTCCGCTTTACGCAGCTGCCGCTGATGACCGCCGTCCTCAAGGGCATGTTCTGCGCCAACGGCAACGCCTTCAGCACCTATGAATCCGGCAGGCTCGCGCTGCGCTACCTGCTGTTCTTCGTGATCTGCTGCGTCGCCAGCACGCCGCTGATGTCCCGGATCCGTGAATGGATGCGCGACCGCGGGCAGAAGAGCCCGGGCTTTGCGCTTGCGGAGCAGGCGCTGGGGGTCGCGGTTCCCTGTATTCTTCTGATCCTTTCCGTCGTCGCACTGACGGGCGATACCTACAACCCATTTTTGTACTTCCAGTTCTAAGGAGACGCAATCTGATGAAAGCAAAGAAAAAAAACAAGAAAATCAAAGTCATTACGGTGTGCAGCATCGTCGGGCTGCTGCTGATCATGAGCGCCGTCGCCATGATCTTCCCGCTGCGCCCGACCACCTCCGAAAAGGAGAAACGGGAGCTGGCGAAGTTTCCGAAGTTCACCGTTTCCGCCCTTTTGAGCGGCGAATATTCCTCCGATATCTCCACCTGGTTCTCCGATACCATGCCCATGCGGGACGGCCTGATCTCCGTCAATAACGCGCTGCAAAGCCTGCTGGGCACCGACTCGGTGCAGCGCGGTTTCCAGGAGCAGACGGCGAGCGATATCCCCGACGCGCCCTCCGGCCAGCCGGCGACCCTGCCCATCGCGACGGATCCGCCCGCGGACGCCACGTCGCCCGCCGAGACCAGCGCCCCGGCTCCGGAGTCCGAGACCGCGGCGGAGACTCCCGCCGACGGGCCGATGCCCGTGAACGTGCAGACCATCGGCAGCATCCTTGTGGCGGACGACGCGGGATATGAATATTACAATTTCTCCCAGTCCGCGGCGGACAGCTACGCCGGCGCCGTCAACGCGGTGGCGCAAAAGCTTGCCGGGGTCGCGACGGTTTACGATATGATCGTTCCCACCAGCATGGATATCGTGCTGGATTCCCGCGTGCGGGAAAAGGTCGCATCCGACGACCAGAAGAAGGCGATCTCCTATATCGAGGGCATGCTTCTGCCGGAGGTCCGCCGCGTCAGCATTTACGATATCCTCAAAGCCCACCGGAACGAATATATCTATTACCGGACGGACCATCACTGGGCGTCCATGGGCGCGTACTACGCCTACACCCAGTTCTGCGCGGTGAAGGGCGTGCAGCCCTTCCGCATCGAGGACTGTACGCTGCAGAGCTTCGACGGGTTCCTTGGCACCTTCGCCAACAAGGATAAGGCGCTGGCAGCAAATCCCGACCGGGTCGACGCCTACACGCCGCCCGGAAACTATGTAATCACGATCCGCGGCAAGAACCTGAACGTGGACGAGGGCAGCGTGATTTACGACGAGAGCAAGGCCGGCGCGTCGCTGAAATACGGCGCGTTCATCTGGGGCGACAACGCCTATTCCATGATCGAGGACAAGGCGAAGGCCACCGGCGAGAGCTGCCTGCTGATCAAGGAGAGCTTCGGCAACGCCCTTGCGCCGCTGCTGGCCGCGAATTACAAATATCTCTATATCATTGATTACCGCCACTATACGGGCACCATCACCCAGCTGGTGCGGGAGAAGGGAATCACCGACGTTGTGTTCTGCAACAACGTCTCCATGACCCGCGCCCAGAGCCTGATCGACCAGCTGATCGCCCGCATCGGGTCATAAATAACGAAGAAAACGGACGCCCGCCCCACGGCAAGCGTCCGTTTTTCGCGCAAAGGAGCGATTTTATGAGAAAGAAAGAACGGGCGGCCGAGGCGGTCCGCCTGCTGAAAACGGAATATCCAGACGCGCTGTGCTCGCTGGAGTATACCGATCCCTTTGAGCTGCTGGTCGCGACGCGGCTTTCCGCCCAGTGCACCGACGCGCGGGTCAACCTGGTCACGCCAGCGCTGTTTGAAAAATATCGCACGCTGGACGACTACGTGAACGCGGACGTCCGGGAGATCGAGGCCATCATCCACTCCTGCGGGTTCTTCCGTCAGAAGGCGAAGGATATCATCGGCATGGCGGCGGGTGTGCGGGACCGGTTCGGCGGCAGAGTCCCCGACAACATCGAGGATCTGACGAGCCTGCCCGGCGTGGGCAGGAAGACCGCGAACCTGATCTGCGGCGACGTTTACCGCGTGCCCTCGGTCGTTGTGGCGGACACCCATCTGATCCGCATTTCCAACCGGCTGGGGCTGGTGGACACGAAAGACCCGTATAAGGTGGAGCTGGCGCTGCGGGCGCTGCTGCCGCCGGAGGAGAGCAACGATTTCTGCCACCGCTGCGTGCTGCACGGCAGGGCCGTCTGCGACGCCCGCAAGCCCCGGTGCGAGCAGTGCGTGCTGGCGGGGATCTGCCCGCAAGGCAGGGCTTCGGTGAAAAGCGAACCGTGAAACGGGAAAAGCGGTTCCGCCTCTCATCTTGCAGAAACACGGACACTTCCGAAAAAGGGCTGTCGCGGATCTTCAGATCTGCGCCGGCCCCGCTTTTTTTGTTCTTTCTTCAGGGGGAAGTTAATCGAATGATCCTCCGTCCGCCCGGAAAACAAAAGCGTTTTGCCGGCGGGCCCCCATAATTCTGCGGGCCCCCATAATTCTGCGTTTCTCTGCTTGCATTTCCCCGGGAATTGTGTTATGATATTATTTCAAAGTGTTTATTATGGATTTTTATATATTTCAGAATAAAGGGAAAGGATGGAACGTATGTCACTGTTTTCAAAAATTTTCGGCGACTATTCCGCCAAAGAAGTAAAAAGGATCCAGCCCATTGCGGACAAGGTCATGTCCTATGAGGAAGAATACGCAAAGCTGACCGACGAGCAGCTGCGGGCGAAGACCGACGAGTTCAAGGCGCGTCTTGCGGACGGCGCGTCGCTGGACGATATCCTGCCGGAGGCCTTCGCGGTCTGCCGCGAGGCGTCCTGGCGCGTGCTGGGCATGAAGCATTTCCGCGTGCAGGTCATCGGCGGCGTGGTGCTGCATCAGGGCCGCGTGGCTGAAATGAAGACCGGCGAGGGAAAAACCCTGGTCGCCACGCTTCCGGCGTATCTGAACGCCCTGGCGGGCAACGGCGTTCACATCGTCACCGTCAACGATTATCTGGCGAAGCGCGACTCCGAATGGATGGGCAAGGTTTACCGGTTCCTCGGTCTGAGCGTCGGCCTGATCATTCATGAAAAGACCAACGCCGAACGCAAGGAAGCCTACGCCGCCGACATCACCTACGGCACCAACAACGAAATGGGCTTCGACTACCTGCGCGACAACATGGTGAACTATAAAGAGAACCGGGTGCAGCGCGGCCACGCCTTCGCCATCGTCGACGAGGTGGACTCGATCCTGATTGACGAGGCGAGAACGCCCCTGATCATTTCCGGCCGCGGCGATAAATCCACCGATCTGTACAAGATCGTGGACGATTTCGTCAAAGGTCTGAAAGCGGTCAAGATCCGCGAGATCGACAGCAAGACCAACTCCGAAGAGGAATTCGCCGACCAGGGCGACTATGTGGTCGACCAGAAGGCGAAAACCGCCACGCTCACCAAGACCGGTATCGCCAAGGCGGAGCAGTATTTCAACCTTGAAAACCTGATGGACGCGGACAACCTGACCCTGCAGCACCACATCAACCAGGCGCTGAAGGCCCACGGCACCATGCACCTGGATATCGACTACGTGGTCAAGGACGGCGAGGTTTTGATCGTCGACGAATTCACCGGCCGCATCATGCTGGGCAGACGGTATTCCGACGGCCTGCATCAGGCCATCGAAGCGAAGGAGGGCGTCAGCGTCAAGCACGAGAGCAAGACCCTCGCCACCATCACCTTCCAGAACTATTTCCGGCTTTACAAAAAGCTTTCCGGCATGACCGGTACGGCGATGACCGAAAGCGACGAATTCCAGGAAATCTACAGCCTCGACTGCGTCGAGGTCCCCACCAACAAGCCCATGATCCGCACCGACAACCCCGACCTGCTGTTCAAGACCGAGGACGCGAAGTTCAACGCTATCATCGGGCAGATCCGGGAGTGCCACGAGAAGGGCCAGCCGGTGCTGGTGGGTACCGTCAGCATCGAAAAGAGCGAAAAGCTCAGCCGCGCCCTCAAGCGCGCGGGCATCAAGCATGAGGTCCTCAACGCCAAGCAGCACGAGCGCGAGGCGGAGATCGTCGCGCAGGCCGGCAAGTTCGGCGCGGTCACCATCGCCACCAACATGGCGGGCCGCGGTACCGATATTATCCTGGGCGGCAACGCCGAGTTCATGGCCACCGCGAAAATGCGCAAGATGGAATTCACCGACGAGCTGATCGCCGAGGCCACCGGCTTTGCCGAGACCGACGACGAGGAAATCCTGAACGCGCGGAAGACCTTCTCCGAGCTTGAAAATCAGTATAAAGAAGAAATGAAGGACGAGGCGGATAAGGTCCGCGCCGCCGGCGGCCTGTTTATCATCGGCACCGAGCGCCATGAATCCCGCCGGATCGACAACCAGCTGCGCGGCCGGAGCGGCCGTCAGGGCGACCCGGGCGAGAGCCGGTTCTATCTCTCCGCCGAGGACGACCTGCTGCGCCGTTTCGCGGGCGACCGGTTCTACAACGCCCTCAACGCGTTCAAGTCCCTGGGCGACATGCCCATCGATTCCAAAATGTTCTCCAACTCCATCGAGAGCGCCCAGCGCAAGGTGGAGGCGGACAACTTCGCCATCCGTAAAAACGTGCTGCAGTACGACGACGTGATGAACCAGCAGCGTGAAAAGATTTACGGCCAGCGCAACCAGATCCTCGACGGCATCGACCTGAACGCCACCATCCGCAAAATGATCAACCAGAGCTTCTCCGGCGCCATGGAGCTGTACTGCCCCA
>CACYHJ010000167.1:0-2170 GCA_902774165.1 Oscillospiraceae bacterium | reverse complement strand
CGAGGACGCGCTGCCCTCCGAGGACGACGCGGACGAGATCCTGAGCTATATGACCGACAAGGCCAACGCCATCATTGACGCCAAGGCGGCGGAGTACGGCCCCGAGCTGATGGAGCTGCTGGAGCAGAAGGTCCTGCTGGAGAACGTGGATATCCGCTGGATGGACCACATCGACGCCATGGACCAGCTCAAGAGCGGCATCGGCCTGCGCGCCTACGGCCAGCAGGACCCGGTGGTTGCGTTCCGCGAGCTGAGCTTCGATATGTTTGACGAAATGACCGACGGCATCATCGACGGCACCGTCAAAACCATGCTGACCGTTCGCATCCGCACCGAGAAGGATACCCAGCGCAAGGCCCAAAACGCCACCATCACCGGCACGTCCGGCGGGTCCGACGGCACGGTGAAAAAACAGCCCGTGAAGAAGGATAAGAAGCCCGGAAGAAACGATCCCTGCCCCTGCGGCAGCGGACTGAAGTATAAGAAATGCTGCGGGAGAAACGAGTAAATTCTGAATTAACGGCGGAGCCGTTAATTCTGAATTTCAAGTCCCGAGTACCGAGCCCCGAGTCTCGAGGTGTTGAAATCCGAGCAGGATTACGATAAAAAAGACTCGGTTTATCTCAATTTTCACCAAGTCGCACAGACTTTAAGTTTGTACCTTGGGTCTCGGGTCTCGAGACTCGAGACTGTAAATTCTGATTTATCGCTGCGCGATAAATCAGAATTTATCCTACAGAAACAGGAGACCGACCATGACAAACGCCCAATATCCCTACGGGAATCAGAGCCCGCCCGGCGGGCAGCCGTACCCCTACGGTCCGCAGGGGGCTCAGCCGCAGGATTCCTACGTCCTGCAGCAGCTTTCGGAAAAGCGCCGCATCCGGCTGCTCAGCAGCGGCGCCGCCCTTGCCACCGGCGGATTTCTGCTGCTGGCGAACCTGCTGTATCTGCCCTATCTGTTCCTGGTGAACCGGAACGTGCTCAACGGGGCGACGGAAGCGGAACGCGTGATGAATATGAGCGTGGATCTGCTGATCACGCTGGTGGCGCTCTTTCTTCCGTTTTACCTCCTGAACCGGATCTATAAAAACCGGATGTCGATCGAGCCCGTCAATCTCGGCAAGCCGAAAACCGGCACCGTCGATACCCTTTTGCTGCTGGTCGCCGGGTTCGGCATGATGATGCTCGCCGACGTGGTCACCGGCTATCTGAGCTCCTTTTTTCAGGATGCCACCGGCGCAGAATTCGCCTATGATTTCTTTGCGACGCCCACCTCGGCGCTGGGCGTTGCGATCTATGCGGTCCGCAGCACGCTGTTCCCCGCGATTTTTGAGGAATACGCCATGCGCGGCGTGGTGATGAATTCCCTGCGCCGCTACGGCGATATGTTCGCGATCCTGATGAGCGCGATGATGTTCGGCCTCATGCACGGCAACATGGTGCAGGTGCCCTTTGCCTTTGCCGCCGGCATCGTGCTGGGCTACGTCGTGATCAGAACCGAAACGCTGTGGACGGGCGTGGCGATCCATTTTCTCAACAACAGCTTTTCCATCATTTATTCTCTGCTTTACGACAACGGGCATGAGAGCGTTGCGGAGACCTTTTCTCTCATCGGGACCTACGGCGGCCTCGCCCTCGGCGTCGTCTGCCTGATCATCCTCTTTGTACGGAAAAAAATGACCCGCCCGGCGCCCAACCGGAGCTTTCTGCGGACAAAACAGTGCGTCGGCGCGTTTTTCCTGACCATCCCCATGATCGTCATTCTGATCTACATGGTCGTTCAGACCGCGTTGATGGTAAAATTCCCCTCATGACGGCGCAGGAGCTGATGCGCGCCGCGATCGCCCAGGCGGAAGACGCGGCGGCGGAAGGGGAGGTCCCCGTGGGTGCGGTGGTCGCCCGGGACGGGGAGATCATTTCCGTCGGCAGAAACCGGCGGGAAAAGAATAAAAACGCCCTCGCCCACGCCGAGATCGAGGCCATCGACGCGGCGTGCCGGAAGCTCGGCGGCTGGCGGCTGCCGGGGTGCGAGCTGTTCGTCACGCTGGAGCCCTGTCCCATGTGCGCCGGGGCGATCATCAATTCCCGCATCGTGAAGGTCACCTTCGGCGCGTACGATAAAAAAGCCGGCTCCCTCGGCTCTCTGGTCAACCTGTTCGACCTGCCC
>CACYHJ010000166.1 GCA_902774165.1 Oscillospiraceae bacterium | reverse complement strand
TCCAGGATCAGGATGTCCGGCCTGCGGACCAGCGCCTGCGCCCATATCCGGGCCGGCGCCCATGCCGTGGGCGTCGATCGTAAGCGTCAATGGGCGAGTTGCCATCTGAACCAAAGCTACGAGCAGCACCAGGTCCCACGCCCGTCGCACGCGCCGGGGCAGACGTATTCAAAACGCCTCTCATCGATCATGCAGCCCGTCGATTCATCCTCGCGGCAGGTCGTCAGAAGCAGATAGAGATCCTCCGCGCGGATATGGATCCTGTGATCGCCGGAGATCACAAATTCCGCCTTTCCGTTCGCAGCCGCGATGAAGAGCTTCGCGGCGGTTCCCGTGGATTCAAAGGGAATGCCTGCGCATTCTTTCAAATCCGCCCCGGCAACAGATTCAAAAGGCTTGTCGGAAAAGACCAGCCTGAGGGCGCGGTCCTGACCGTCGTGCGCGCGGGCGTCGTGAAGAACCAGCTCGTCCTTCACAGGATCCCGGCTGACGGCGACCATCGCGCCGTAGCGGCTGAACGGAAAATGTCTGATATCATATTTCAAAGTACGCATGTGCAAAATCCTTTCCTTCTTTCAATCCCTCTTCGTTGGGATTTTTTCACTTTTCGGGCGCATCCACATCGGTTTTGTTGCTTGACACGATCAGAGGAAGGAACGGTTCAGCCCTTTGCGCAGAAAAGGCCCCTGATAAAGTTATTTTTAAGGCAACACCGCACAAATACGAATGCGCGTCTTGCTTGATCTTTGTTCCGTCATCTTGCACAGATTCTCCTTGACAACCGTCAGGTTGTCAAGGAGACTCTGTACAATCTGACGAAAAAATCTACTGCGCAATCCGCACGCCCGAATTGTGCGGTGTTGCCTTAAATATATCACGAAAAAGAACCCATTCCACTGCGGATCAGTTGCCGTCCGGCGCAGAAACGGTAAACCGGACAACGCCGTAGCCCGCTTCCGCAGAGAAAATCTCCGGCGCGCCGGGTGTTTGACTCGTCGTCGCAAGATACATCAGTTCACAGGAGCCGTCTTCGTTCTGCGGGATTTCCCCCGTCCCGTTTTCGGTCACGAGACCGAGGAAATACATGTTGCGGTTATTTACGGTGCGCTCATCCGTCACGTCGACGCCCGCGAGCACGCAGCCTTCCCCGGCTGTGAAATGCAGACCGTCCCTTGAGAAGAACAGGGTCGGGCGGGCGCGGACGCTGCCGTCCTCCTCCGTCACGTCCTTAAAGGTGATGCGAACGAAAACCCTGTCGCCTTCTCCGTCCGTGAAATAAGCGAGCTGGTTGCCGATCTGCGCAAAGCCCGCGGTATCCTCGCGGTCCGCGAACAGGAAACGGTCCGGCTCGGCGGAGCGGATGCGGACGTAGCCGCTGAACTTGCCTTCGACAAAATGCCCCGTGTACATCCAGAAGGGCTTGCCGTCCGGATCGTCCGCCACATAGAGGATTTCTTCATGGTTGAAGCCGATTTCCGGATCGTCGCACAGGATCGCAGGCGCGTCGGTCTTCCTCTCCCAGTGAACGCCGTCGGCGGAGGAAGCGTAACCGATCTTGTCGCCGTAATTTCCGTTCGGCGTTGTGAAGGAGCACTGCCAATACATGTGCCATACGCCGTTTGTGCAGATGACCTCGGGCTCGAGGGTGTTGTCCGCCCACCAGCCTTCCTGACCGAGTTCTTTGCCGAGATAGAACATCGGCGCTTCGATATGGCGCTTCCAGAAAACGCCGTCCTCGGAGGTCGTCAGCATCACGTGGTCGCCGTCGCCGCCCGTATTGGAATCCGCCCAGCGGCAGCCGGAATAGATCCGGTATTCGCCGTCTTTCCGCATCCCGAACAGAGAATAATCGTATGCGGGTTCGTCATAGGAATAAAGGACAGACGCCGTCGCGATCCCGAGCCGGGTGAACGAGCCGATGATATCCGCCGCGCCGTTGCCGGTGATATCGGCGAAGGCAATATTCTTCGCCTTTCGGTCGCTCTCGAATACCGCGTACAGATTCCTGTTGTCGCCGTCCTCTTCATAGGAGCCGAACCGTCCGTCGCCCCTGCCGAAGAAAGAAAAGAACCGCGAGACGCCGCTGTCTTGCATAAGATATATCAGATCGCACAGGCCGTCGGAATTGACGTCCGCCGCATAGACGTTCGCCGCGTCCGCGAAATCCGCCGCTGCTTCCTTCCGGGTCAGCATTTCGAGCGTTTCCGCCCCGGTCGTCCAGGCGGTCACGGAATTGCCGTTCACACAGAGCACTTCCGCACTGCCGTCGCCGTCAATATCGCCGCAGCGCAGAAAGCCCTTCGCGTCAAAGGGATATTCCCGCGCCCGGAAACCGTCTCCGGACCCGAAATAAATCAAGACGCTGCCGTCGATGCCGAACAGGACGTCATTATATCCGTCGCCGTTGAAGTCGCCCGCGCCGCAAAGGTGCATCCCCTTGCCGACGTTGAGTTTTTTCGGTAAGCCGACGCGGAAGGACAGGTCCGGGGACGGGATGTAAGTCTGCTTCCCGCTGTTTTTCATGGTCACGGGATAGACCGACAGTACGCCGAGCTGATACCGAAGAAGCTCCGCGCAGCCGTCGCCGTCAAGGTCGGCGCCCGCAAGTTCTCCCGCAGGCGGCAGCAGACCAATCAGCGCGCCTGCCTCATATCGCGAGCCGTAACGGGTGAAATCGCGGTTGATCAGACTGTCGTGTCCGTAGAATTCGCTTGTATAGTCGATGCGAAGACCGACGTTCCCTCCGATGGCCGCGGACCCGTCTTTGCGCGTGATCCGCTCACGATAAACGGTTTTTGCCCCGTAAGATAATTCTTCCGCATAGCCCGCATATAACGGGTCCGGCGTTTCATTCTCCCCGGCGCTCCAGGGCGTTTGGGCGATGCCGGATACCGCGTAAAACAGCGCGAGGAAAAGCGCGAAAACTTTACTGAAAAAGTCCGTCATGCGTTATGAACCTCCTTGATTCGTATCCTGTAAGGATGATAAAAACACATTCTATTTTACTATATTTCGCAATAAATTACAATATTAAACAGTTGATTTTCCCGAAGAATACAAAGCGATATCACGCAAAACGCAGCCTCCCGACACAGAAAAGCGCATTTGAATTCAAAAGGGACTCATACGGCCCAACGGGAAGGGTCCCGTCGTCCGGCAGGAATAACCTGAACGCCTTCAGATCCTCATACGCTTTCAACGGCAGGCTCGGCGCGGCAACGCGATTGATTTCATGAACAAGACCGCAATCTGTCAGCCAAACCGCCGATATCATAATACTGTTTCAGCAGATCCGTCCGCAGCACCTTAAAAAAGCGGTCGTGACGCAAAAAAAATAAAAACAGACAGGATTAATCTTTTTATACACTTGAAAACAATCGAAAATCCATATATAATAGAATCGGTACAGCAAAAGCGGGTGATTCAAATGGACAAAGACAGAATATCCTACGATCTTGCGATGCGGTACGCCGAATGCAAGCTGAACGAAGTATTCATGGGCGTCCCTTGTGAAGAGTATCGTTTTACGGATAAAAAGCAGTTATTATATCTGTTTTTCGAGGAAGCGTACGTATATTATCTGAACATGAGCGACGAGAGCTTTGATTTCTCTGACGTTTTGCATAACGAGCAATAGCATACGGCAAATAACTCCCCCACCGCGGATGACAAGGGAGTATTTATCTGTATCTGACAGGAGGTTCTAAAGATGGAAGCTTTTTTTCAACGCATCATTGCCTTTTTTCTATCCGTCATTGCGTTTCTGACGGGACTGTTCGGCATCAACAAGCCGGTGCAGTACGCCTACGGCGCAAACGCCCGCCAGCGGGTCAATCTCATGCTGCCGCAAAAGGCGGAGAACACGACCGTCGGGCTGATTCTGTTCATCCACGGCGGCGCATGGATCAGCGGAGATATGTCGTCATATAACGACGCGCTCAAAAGCGCCGCAAAGCTCGGCTACGCCGCCGCGGCGCTGAATTACCGTTATATTTCCGACGACATTCACTGCGCGGAGCTTCTGGACGATATCGACGCCGCGCTGGCAACCGTCAAAGAGACCGCGGCAAAGAAGAACATCACCATAAACAAGGTCCTTCTGACCGGCGCTTCCGCAGGCGCGCACCTCTCGCTGCTCTACGCCTATTCCCGGGCAAAGACCGCGCCGATCACCCCTGCGGCGGTGGTCAGCAACTGCGGCCCGACGCAGCTCAGCGACCCGGCGTTCATCACCGGCAATGCCATGGGCGGCACCGACGCGATGCTCGATCTCGCCGGGAAGCTCGTCGGAGTGAAGCTGACACAGGAGGAATACCGCACAAAGACCGGCAATTACAGCGCGTGGCTTGCCGCGGCCGATCAGGCGTCGCCTGTCAGCTATGTAAACGCGGATACCGTACCCACCGTGATCGCGCACGGTGAAAAGGACGCCATCGTTCCTTACGCCAACGCGGTGCTTCTGGACGCAAAGCTCACCGAAGCGGGCGTCCGGCACGATTTCGTCAGCTTCCCGAATTCCGGCCATGAGCTGGGCGGCGACCCGGAATGCTCGGCGCGCGTCTACGATCTGCTGATCGAGTACGCGCAGACGTACCTAAAATAGTTTTTCGCGCCGGGCAGCAGAAACGCCCGGCTTTTTTTGACCGAACAGATCTATGAGGAGACCGGACGATTCTTCCGGCTGCTGTTTTCAGAAAAAGCAACGCAATAAAAAATGAGCGGGCAGAAGCCCGCTTTTTTACATATCAGAAGGAAACAAATAAATCCGTAACGCGATGACTCAATCAAATCTCTGATCAAAATCAAAAGACCAATCGCAGCCGACGTCCTGACCCCACGCATCCGAACCGTAGGTTTGCAAGCCTATATTATTCGAACACTTTTTTAAGACAAAATCAAAGATTGATTTCACATCAGCAACCCGAAGAGAGAGAAAGAACATGAATAATCCTGACGCTGCATAAAAACAACCTCCAAATATGAAACAGGATAACAAAATCGGGGTGAACGTTATATTACTGTCTTGATTCATCATTCCTGCACCGTATTGCGACTCTTTTTTACCAAACTGAAATCGAGCGTTGGTAGGAAATGTGAAAAGCAGGAGTTATAATGAAGACACGCTTCGCCCTGATGAAGTCACTCGCTTCGCTCGTTAATGAAGACGGCGGCTTTGCCGCCCAATGAAGCGAAGTCGCCCCTCAGGTAATTCGCTCCGCAGGAGCGTCTTCATTCCTTCATTAGCGAAGCGTCTTCATTAGCCCTGCAAGGGGCGACTTCATTGAAAAAAGCACCTGCATCGTCAGATTTCGCAACATCAAAACATTTCTGCAAAATCCGCTGTTATTCTGAGAGATCAAACGTATTTTGAAAAAACGTTTACATATCGGCTATCAAAGGTGACAGATGTAATTTTCGAGAAAGGAATCTCATACGGTTTCTCCTGCCATATGCCGTCTGCGTCAAAATGCCGAAATACGACTTTTGTTTTCAGCACCTTTTCGATCCGGCCGATCCAGAAATCCCACTCTTTTTCTTCGAGGCTTTCGTGCTGGATAATGATGTTCTTTTTAAGTTTCTGCAAAGATAAAAAGGCGCTGTGCCAATCTGAAAGATCAATCTCAGGCGCGGAAAGACAGTCAAGTACCTTTTCCGCTTTTAGGATTTCAATACACTTATCATCCTTAAACACGACTTTTTTAATGTCGCTGATCCTGAGTATTGAAAAACCGTCGATAATGAAATCGTCCTCTTTTGCCGCCAGAAGCAGTTTCCGGCTTGCTCCAAACGGAAACCAATACGAACAATAGGCGTCATATTTCAAAAATAGGCGAAGAAGAGGTTTTTGTTCTACAGACTTTTGAAGCAACTCGATCTTTTCAGCTTTTTTCATAACCGCTCTCCTTGAATATTGATTTATAGCTTGGCAAATGACCAGGAAGAGAAATATCGAAATATCTGAGAAAAGGATTGCTATGGCAACAAAAACACCCACATCGTTAAATTCCGCACACCGTCTTGATCCGCAAACCGGCGCCGTCCCGATACCCGTTTCTTTCCATTAAAG
>CACYHJ010000165.1 GCA_902774165.1 Oscillospiraceae bacterium | reverse complement strand
CAGCAGCCCTTTTTCCTCCACCGCCTGCCGCGTGCCCTCCGCCAGCGCGTTGCCGAAGCCGGTCAGCGGAACGCTGGCGCCGCAGCCCGCGAAGTCCGCGATATACCGATAGACGCCCGTCGCGCCGAGGACGACCCCCGCCACCACGAAGCCCACGAGGATCCGGGCGCTCGTCAGCCGCGTGCGGTCGATCAGGATCTGTCCCACAAGGCAAAGCAGCCCGCCGACGGCAAATGCGTTCAGATAAATCATGGTTCGATTCCCCCCTTTATGAGATTATTATTGCGCACGGGAAGGTGAAAAATTCGTGATTTGTGACGAAAACTCATTTTTTTCTCTCATCGTCCTGACGCCCGGCGAGGCGGAGGGCCGGTTCGCGCTGCCGGGGGAGCCCTCCCACGACAAGCCGCTCTCCCTTGCCGGCCGCGCCGCCGCGGGCGCGCTGTTCCTGCGGTATTCCGGCGCCGAGCCTCCGGCGCCGCCCCGCGCAGCGTTCGGGGAACAGGGCAAGCCGTATCTGCCGGAGCATCCCGCGTTTCATTATAATATTTCCCATTCCGGCGCGTACGCCGCCGCGGCGTGGTCGCCGCTGGGGGAGATCGGCGTCGATTTGCAGAAGATCTCGAAATGCAACCGTTCGGTGGCGGCCCGCTGTTTCCCCCCGGAGGACGTCCGTCTGCTGGAGCAGACGCCGGACGGGGAAAAGGACGCGGCGTTTACCCGGCTGTGGACGGAATACGAGGCCGTGGTCAAAGCGCGTGGCACGGGCCTTCTGTCCCTGACGGGCGAGGCGTATTCCGCCGCCCGGGCGCGTCTGCGGCTGTTTCACCCGGAAGCGCCGGAGGGGTACGCACTCTGCGTCGCGGTTTGCGTCTGACGGCGCGGAGATTTCGTTGTATAATTTTTTGAGGTGATCTTTTATGATGCGTTATGTTGCGATTATCCTTGTTCTGATCCTTTCTCTTCTGGAGACGGTCGTCCCGCTGTCCCGGGGCGACGAGCCGAAGGTCACCGCCGTGCGGCGGGCGATCGACCGGCTGCTGGAGCGCGACGCGCCGACGCAGGAATACTATGAAGGCGAACCGAGCAGGGAAACCTGGAGCGCCGGGGACGAATACCGCCCGGAAGACACGGCGGTGCTGGAAAAAGAGCCGGGCAGGGAGTTTACGATCCTGAATCTTGCGGATATCCATTTCTCCGACTACGGTTACCGGCTGCTGTTTTCCGTGAACGGCGAGCAGACGATCCGCCGTCTTGTCGCCGAGGTCCGGCCGGACCTGATCATTCTCTCCGGCGACAACGTATGCACCGACGATACCTATTATTCCATGCGCCGGGTCACCGAGCTGATGGAAAGCTTCGGCGTTCCCTGGGCGCCGATCTTCGGCAACCACGACGACGAGGGCAGCTGCGACCTGAATTATCTTGCGGATATCATGCGCACCGGCGCGCACTGCCTGATGAAAAAAGGCGATCCGGAAATGGGCGTGGGAAATTATATCGTCAACATCGCCGAGAAAAATCCCGACGGAACGCGCAGGATCGTCGAGTCTCTGATCCTGATGGACAGCCACCACACCCAGCCCAACGACAAACAGCGGCAGTGGTTCGAGTGGGCCGCCGAGGGCGTCAGGGCGGTCAGCGGCGGCAGCGCGGAGGTCTCGGTGTTCATGCATATCCCGATTCCCGAGTACCGTATCGCTTACGACGAGGCGTGGGACGCGCAGAACGGGGCGTGGCGCGAAGGATACGCCGCGCAGGGCGAAAAGCACGAGACCGTCTGCTGCGAGCGCGACGGCAGCGGGAACCCGGTGCAGCGCGGATTCTTTGAGGCGGTGAAGCGCACCGGAAACACCAAGTATATTTTCTGCGGGCACGATCACATGAACGATTTTTCCCTGGAGTATCAGGGCGTCCGGCTGACCTATATGCTCAAACTCGGGTTTGCCTCCGGTTATCAGCCGGGCTTCAACGGCGGCACCCGGATCCTCGTCGGCGACGCCGGCCTGACCGGAATCACGCACATGGCCGCAACCCTCGGTTCGTTCAGAGCGATCGCGGACGTGAAGCTGTAAGCGACGGACGACATGAATCAGATAGACGGGAGACGCTGCGGAAAACGCGGCGTCCCCCGTCTTTTTTTAATTTGATATTGCAAAAAAACGGCAAACATAATAAAATGACATCAGGACAGAAAAAGGGGGGGATCTTATGCTGCTGATCGATTCGCCGATGCAGGTCTGCGGCAGAACCTTGCGCAACCGGGTGGTGTTCCAGCCCATGGAGGGCTGCGACGGCACCCGGGAGGGCGCGCCGGACGCGCTGACGCGCCGCCGTTACCTGCGCTTTGCCGGGGGCGGCGCGGGGCTTGTCTGGTTCGAGGCGACCGCCGTGGTTCCCGAGGGCAGGGCAAATCCCCGGCAGATGTACCTGCACGGGGGAACCGTCGACGCCTTCCGAACGCTTCTCTCCGAGGTGCGGGAAAAAGCGGTTGAGACCTGCGGCTTCGCGCCGCTGATCGTGGCGCAGCTGACCCATTCCGGGCGGTTTTCAAAGCCGGACGGGCGTCCCGCGCCGATGGTCGCCTACCGGAACCCCCATTGGGAAAAGGGCAGAGAGGATCAGTCCTATACGGTGGTGACCGACGATTACTGCGGCGCGCTGCCGGAGCAATACGCCCGCGCCGCCCGCCTCGCCGAGGACGCGGGCTTTGACGGCGTGGACGTGAAATGCTGTCACGGGTATCTGCTGAATGAGTTCCTCAGCGCCCGGGAACGTCCCGGGAAATACGGCGGCAGCCTTGAAAACCGGACGCGGCTGTATTTCGACTGTATCGATGCGGTCAGGAACGCCGTTGCGGACCGGCTGCTCGTCGCCACGCGGCTGAACGGCTGCGACGGGTTCCCTTACCCTTACGGCTTCGGCGTGAACGAAGAGAATGAAATTGACCTGACGGAAACAAAAATCATCCTCGGGGAACTGAAACGCCGCGGGATCGGGCTGGTGAACCTGACCGTCGGCAACCCGTATCTGATCCCGCACGTCAACCGGCCATGGAACTTCGGCCCCGAAGACGGCAGGGTGAGCCTCAACCGGATTTATGACGTGACGCGGGCGCTGAAGGCCGCCGCGCCGGAGCTGAAATTCGTGATGAGCGGCCTGAGCTTTCCCGGCCCCGCCGCCGTCGACGAGGCGGAGACGGCGCTGGAGGCGGGCGTCGCGGATCTTGCGGGCTTCGGCAGAATGACCTTCGCTTACCCGACGTTTTTCAGAGATTATCTCGCGGCGGGAAGCCTGTCCCGGAATCAGACCTGTCTTGCCTGCGGCAAATGCTCCGAGCTCATGCGCGCCGGGACCGTCGCAGGGTGCCCGGTGCGGGACGCGGAGGTTTATCTGCCGTATTATAAACAATATGTTCTGCGGAAATAAGGAGGTTATCATATGTTCGCACTTGTCACCGGCGGCAGCCGGGGCATCGGTTTCGCCTGCGTTCGGGCGCTGCTGGACAAGGGCTTTACCGTGACGGCAGCGGCGAGACGGGAAAGCGACGGGGTCCGCGCATTAAAGCAGGAATTTCCCGACAGGTTCTCCTTCCTCCCCTGCGATATTTCAAAGCAGGACCGGATCCGCGCGCTCGTGGCCGGGCTCGAAGCGCATTACGGCGCGCTGCAGCTGCTCGTCAACGCGGCGGGCGTGGCGCCGCGCGTGCGCAAGGATATTCTTGAGCTCACCCCGGACGAAATGGACGAGGTGCTGGAGATCAACCTGAAGGGCACGTTCTTCATGACGCAGGCCTGCGTCCCGCTGCTGAAAAAGGGCGCTCCGGCGCGCATTGTGAATATCTCGTCCATGTCCGCCTATACCGCCTCGGTCAGCCGCGGCGAGTACTGCATCTCCAAGGCGGGCGTTTCCATGACGACAAAGCTGTTCGCCGCGCGGCTCGCAGAATACGGGATCTCGGTGCTGGAGATCCGCCCCGGGATCATCGAAACGGATATGACCGCAGTGGTCAAAGACAAATATGCCGCCATGATCGACGTGGGGCTCACGCCGATCCGGCGGATGGGACAGCCCGAGGACGTGGCGGCCTGCGTCGCCGCGGCGGCGGACGGAAGCCTTGATTTCTGCACCGGAACCGTCTTTGACTGCGACGGCGGTTTCAGTGTGCGAACGCTGTAAAATATGGAAATCAGAAGATTTGACGCCCTTGTGATCGGCACCGGCGCAGCGGGATACGGCGCTGCGGACCGGCTTTACAAAGAGGGCATGAGGGAAATCGCGATCCTGACCGAGGGGCGCCTGAGTGGCACCTCCCGCAACACGGGAAGCGACAAACAGACCTATTACAAGCTGTCGCTGGACGGCTTTGCCGCCGACTGTCCCGGCGCGATGGCGAAAAGTATTTTTGACGGCGGGTGTACCGACGGCGACAAGGCCTACGCCATGGCGCAGTACAGCCTGCCCGCGTTTCTGCGCCTTGCCGAGTATGGGGTGCCGTTCCCGAAAAACGCCGTGGGCGGTTATCCCGGGTACCGGACGGACCACGACGATACCCGCAGAGCTTCCTCCGTCGGGCCGCTGACCAGCCGGATCATGACCGAGCGGCTGGAAGAAAAAGTGATCTCGGAAAACAGAACCCCGGTGTTCGATTCCCGGCTTGTGATCCGGATCGTGACGGACGCTGCCGGCGTCTGCGGCGTGCTGGCGCTCAACACGCGGACCGATACCCTCGAGGCCTTTGCCGCGCCTTATGTGCTCGCCTGCACGGGCGCGCCTGCCTGTCTCTGGGGCGACTCGGCGTATCCCCGTTCTCAGCACGGCATGACCGGCGTGCTGCTGGCGGCGGGCGTGCGGCTCAACAATTTTTCCCAGTGGCAGTACGGGATCGCCTCCGTCGGGTTCCGCTGGAATCTCTCCGGCAGCTTTCTGCAGGCGGTCCCGCGGTTTGTCAGCGTCGGCGGAGACGGGACGCAGCTAGAGTTCCTGAACGAGGCGTTCCCGGACCCGGCGGAACGCTTTGCCAACGTGTTCCTGAAGGGGTACCAGTGGCCCTTCACCGTCGGGCGGACCGGCGGTTCCTCCGGCGTGGATCTTGCCGTGCACGGCGAGCGCCGGAAGGGGCGCAGGGTGTTTCTTGACTATACAAAGAATCCGGCAGGGTTTGACCCCGCAGCGCTTCCGGCTGAGGCGCGGGAGTATCTTTCGGCACGCGGCGCGATGGGCGGAACGCCTTTGGAACGGCTGACGGCGCTGAACCGGAAAGCCGTGCGGATTTATGCGGACAACGGCGTCGATCTTTCCGCGCAGCAGGTGGAGATCGCCGTCTGCGCCCAGCACTGCAACGGCGGCGTTGAGACGGATCTTCACGGAGAGACGAATCTCCCCGGGCTGTTCGTCCTCGGCGAGGCGGCGGGCAATTTCGGGCTTGCCCGGCCCGGCGGCTCCGCCCTCAACGACACGCAGGTTGCGGGATTCCTCGCCGCGGAGCGGATTGCGAAAGAGAAACGGCCTGCCCCGGACGACGCGGCCATGACCGCGGCGATGGGGGAGGAGACTGCGCTGCTTGCGGCGTTCCGGCGGGACGCGGACGCGGATGACTGCGGCGTTCCCGAGCAGATGAGCCTGTGCGCCGGGTTCTGCCGGGACCGGGAGCAGATCGAAACGCTGCTGGGCAAGGTCGAGACTCTGCTTGCGTCTTACGGGCCGCGCCACCGCACGCCGGCGGATTATTACCGGGATCTGGATCTGCTGCGCGCCGCGCAGGCGTATCTCGGAACGGTCCTTGCGGAAATGCCCTTGACCGGCAGCCGCGGCGGCGCCCTTTGGCGCGAGGGCGGACGCGTCCTGCCGGAGCGTCCGGAGTACCGCGCCTTCCGGACCGTGACGGAACGCGGCGGGATCCGGTTCGTGCCCGTGAAGCCCATCCCCGCAGACGACCGCCCGTTTGAGTGGTTTTTGAATGAGTTGGAAGTGTAAAAAATACTGATTTAACGGCTCCGCCGTTAAATCAGTATTTGACATAGCCTGTGTGTTTACGTTTGCTACGCTTGTATGAGCACAATGGAAGCTATCTGCTGACAGGAAC